>JAGWYB010000023.1 GCA_018969585.1 Actinomycetales bacterium
GATGCTTTCGATACTCTGCGATGACACCGCGCCATTGATGTGCACCCCGAGACGGAAAAATCCTCATCGAGTAGCGCCCTCTACTCGAATTACGCTCTCAACGCTCTTCACAACATCGCTCTTTGCAATTGCAGCAACGGTTGCGGCTAGTGAACCTTCGGGAGCTTGATGAGTCATCACAATTAATTCAGCGCTTGCGTCGTGGCCAGATTGTCGGACCGTTTCAATGGATACCGAATTGGAAGCGAAAATCTGGGCAATCGCGGCAAGAACTCCTGGCTTATCCGCAACATCCATTCGTATCAAATAGCGAGTTAATACCTGACCCCGATCTGCAAATCGCAATTCAGCGTAATCACTCTCACCATGGCCTTCGCCACCTCTAGTTTTGTTTCTTGCAATTGCGATTAAATCACCAAGAATTGCGCTAGCGGTTGGAGCGCCACCGGCTCCTCTTCCGTAAAACATTAGTTCGCCAGCTGATTCGGCTTCAACAAAGATGGCATTAAATGAGCCGCGCACTGCTGCGAGTGGATGTTGCCTTGAAATCAAGGTGGGATGAACGCGGACGCTAATCTCGCCTTTTCCATTTATCTCAGCAATAGCAAGCAATTTAATGACATGGTCGATATCACGAGCGACTGCAATATCTCGCGCTGAAATCCTAGTAATGCCCTCACAAGAGACATCTTTAATATTAACTCTGGTATGAAAAGCTAGACCTGCAAGTATTGCTGCTTTAGCAGCAGCATCATGTCCTTCAATATCTGCTGTTGGATCAGCTTCGGCAAATCCCAGATCTTGCGCCTCTTTTAACGCAACAGCAAACTCACTTCCAGATTCATCCATTTTTGTCAGAATAAAATTAGTTGTTCCGTTTACGATTCCCATTACTCGATATACGTGATCGCCTACGATCGATTCACGCAGCGGACGCAGAATCGGAATTGCGCCACCGACTGCAGCTTCGTAATACAGATCTACACCATTCTTATCTGCAGCCTCAAAAAGTTCTGCACCATGATGAGCTAACAGGGCTTTATTGGCGGTGATAATCGACTTCCCATTACCAATTGCGCGTAGCAATAACTTTCTAGCTGGTTCTAGGCCGCCCATGACTTCGATGATGATGTCAATCGCGGGATCGTCGACTACAGAATCGGCATCTGTAGTTATTAAATTCGCTGGGACTTTTTCGCGCTTAACCTTTGCATCACGCACAGCAATTTTCTTCAAAGTTAACTTCGCGCCAGATCGTGCCGCAAAATCTCCGGAGTCTTCTAGTAAGAGTCGTACTACCTGTGAGCCAACTACACCGCAGCCGAGCATGCCAATTGTTAGCTCCTTCTTGGCATCACTCATGAGCGCTCTCCAATCGGTTTTGCTATTTCTACAATGTCTAAGGCTAGAAGGTCTGCGGTGGTTTCGCTGCGAATTATGGTGCGAGCCAAGCCTGATTGAACTGCAATTACACCAGGTCGTGGCACATGATTGTAATTACTGGCCATGCTTCTGCCATAAGCACCAGTTGCCGCTACCGCAATTAAGTCTCCGGGTTTAATATCACTCGGCAAATTGATGCTATTGATAATCACATCGCCACTCTCGCAATGCTTTCCAACAATTCGACAATTCCTTAATGAAGAAGTTGATTCACGATTTGCTATGACAGCTGAGTATTCCGCGTCGTACAAAGAGGTTCGAATGTTGTCACTCATTCCTCCGTCGACGGCAACATAAAGACGCGTCGCTCCATCTTTAATTTTTATCTCTTTTGTGGTTCCGATCTTGTATAAAGTAACCATGGAAGGGCCGATAATTGCTCTACCGGGCTCAATAGAAAATCGCGGAACCGATAAGCCCAATCGTTCGCAATTTGAAGTGACTACTTTGTGAATCTGTCTTAGGAGATTTCCTGCGGGAATTGGTCTATCAGAATCAATGTAAGCAATTCCAAACCCACCTCCAATTATCAAATTCGGCAGTTCGGATAGATACTCATCCTTATATCTCTTGAGAAATTCAAGGAGTTTTACGGCGGTGGCATCAAAGGCTTCACTAGAAAATATTTGAGAACCAATATGGGAATGAACGCCGACCAGTTCCAAGTTCTTTACTTTAGAAATTTCCAATACCGCGTTCCAAGCCGCGCCGCTGGCAATTGAAAAACCAAATTTCACATCTTCAATTGCGGTGGTTATGTATTCATGAGTATGCGCTTCAACGCCGGGATTTAATCGAATGACAACTCTTTGAATCTTTCCTCGTTCGCCGGCAAGACGAGAGACACGCTCAATCTCTTGTAGTGAGTCAACTACGATTGTTGCGACTCCATAATCCATGGCTTGTGCGATTTCGGATTCCGATTTGTTGTTGCCATGCATTTCAATCCGCTCACCTGGAAAATTAGCGGCAGTCGCGACCGAAAGTTCTCCGCCAGTACAAACATCAATATTTAGTCCTAGTTCCATGATTATTTTGGCAACCTCAACAGAGACAAATGCCTTTGCAGCATAAAACACATCACCCGCGCGATCTTGGAACGTTTCTTCAAGCGCATTTCGCCAAGACATAGCTCTGGATTTCAAGTCGCCTTCATCAAGTACGAATATTGGTGTGCCAAATTTTGCGGCAATTGATGAACTCGAGCAGCCGCCAAGATTTAATTCTCCACTCACGCGGGTTGCGCTGCCTGGCCAAATTGAAGGATTTAGATCGCTCATAATTACATCCGCTCCGGTGCGCTTACGCCCAGTAGTGAAAGACCATTCTTAATTGTTTGTGCGGTTGCTGCACAGAGACACGCGCGAGCGCTATGCAAATCTGACACCTTTTCCTCACCCATCGGCAAGACTCGGCAATCGTTATAGAAGCCATGATACAAAGTTGCTAACTCCTCAATAAATCGAGCGATTCGATGAGGTTGGCGTAACCGAGCTGCTTGATCAACAATTTCTGGGTATTCAGCAAGCGCGCCAAGTAGTTCTCGCTCGCGGTCGTGTTCCAACAATTCAGGATTGTATGAGTCCAATCCAAATTTAACTCCAAGTTCTTCCGCGTTGCGCAGTAATGCAGAAATTCGAGCATGGGCATATTGCACGTAATAGACCGGATTTTCATTGGTTCGCCGCTTCAATAAATCTAGGTCCATGACCATCGGAGTATCTGTCGGATATCGAATCAATGTGTATCGAGCTGCATCGACTCCGACTTTCTCGACTAATTCCTCCAGCGTAATTATGGTTCCGGCTCGCTTTGAGAGTTTTAATTCTTCTCCACCCTCAATTATCTTGACCATCTGGCCAATCAAAATCTCAATATTTGATTCAGGGTCATCGCCGGCGCACGCAGCTGTCGTCTTTAATCGCGCAACGTATCCATGATGATCTGCGCCGAGCATATAAATACAGATATCGAAACCGCGGCCACGTTTATTTAAGTAATAAGCAGTATCGGAAGCAAAGTAAGTCAATTCGCCCCCAGACTTAACTAGTACGCGATCCTTATCATCTCCAAAGTCAGTAGTGCGTAACCAGATTGCACCCTCGGATTCGTAAACATGACCCTGTTCGCGTAACTTTTTAAGTGATTTGTTCCAATCATCGCCTGAGTGGAGCGTGCGCTCTGAAAACCAAATATCGAAATGTGTTCCAAATTCTGCCAATACATCTTTCTGTTGCTGAAGTTGTAGTGAATACCCGGCTTCTCGGAACTCTGCGATTGCCTCGGACTCCGGTAGTCGCTTTAATTCTGGGCGCTGGACATCTATCAACTTGCCGAGTTCTTCGATGTAATCTCCTTGATATCCATCTTCCGGTCTCGGAATTCCCAAAACCGCGGCGCGAATCGAAGCGCCAAAGAGGTCCATCTGATTACCGCGATCATTTATATAAAATTCTCGAACAACTTTCGCTCCGGCAGCCGAGAGCACTCGCGCCAACGCATCGCCTACCGCGGCCCAACGTGTATGTCCAAGATGCAACGGGCCAGTCGGATTTGCGCTTATGAATTCAAGATTTATAGACATTCCAGATAGAGATGTGGTCATTCCGAATTTTTCTTGCTCTTTAAGTATTCGATTTACAATCGAACCCTGACTTAACTTATTTAAAGTTATATTTATAAAACCCGGCCCAGCTACTTCAACTCTGGCTATAGCTTTATTCGAAGTTAATTTAGAAGTAAGCAAAGAAGCGATGTCGCGCGGTGCTTTACCTTCTTTTTTTGCTAACGCTAAAGCAATCGAGCTTGCGTAATCACCGTGCTCCCGATTCTTGGGACGTTCTAGCGGGATATTTTCTACTGCTTCTCCTTTGTCGCCAAGTGATTTTGCGCCATCGCTAGTTAACGTTCCCTCTTTTAAGGCATCCGAAATCGCCTCAGCTAAGGCTTCGGCTACGACGTTTTGGGGCGATATGGACACCCAACTAAGGGTACTGATTAGACCTTGCGACAAGGCCCAAATTTTTACCTAAACGTTACTTTGTAGGCGTGGCGCTACGCATACCTACTATTCACGCTGCTTTCCGGTATCACCTTCGATGGGTTAGATTTCCCCGGAATCAAATCCGAGGCTTCTGCCTCTTGAGATCATTGATGATCATTGGTTCGCAATTACCTACTTTCGAAAGGGTAGAAAAGTATGAAGAAGCGCCGTTTGGCGATCTCTGCACTTGTTGCAGCGTTCGCTTTGATTCTCACCGGTTGCGGAAGCTCATCAGATGAAGCTGCTGATGGCTTTGTTGGTGTCATCCTTCCAGATGCTGCATCTTCAGCTCGATGGGAGACCGCTGATCGCGGCTTCCTCCAAGCTGCATTTGATGATGCAGGTGTAAAGGCAGATATCCAAAATGCAAATGGTGACAAGGCTGCATTCCAGACAATCGCTGATCAGATGCTTTCAGCTGGTGCCAAGGTTCTAATTCTTGTAAACCTTGACTCCGAGTCTGCAAAGGCTGTTCAGGATAAGGCTGCAGCGCAAGGTGTCCCAACAATCGACTACGACCGTCTAACTTTGAACGGTTCTGCGTCCTACTATGTTTCATTTGATAACGAAGCTGTCGGTCGTCTACAAGGCGAAGGCATCAAGGGTTGCCTCGATGCTGCTGGAAAGACCAAGGCACGTATCGTTTATCTAAATGGTTCACCAACCGATAACAACGCGACACTTTTCAAGGCTGGATATGACTCAGTCCTACGTCCGTTGATCGACTCTGGTGATTACACACTCGTTGATGATCAGGCTGTTCCAGATTGGGACAATGCCAAGGGTGGAACCATTTTCGAGCAGCAACTTGCTAAGGCAAAGGGCAAGCTCGATGCAGTTGTATCTGCTAACGAAGGCCTTGGCCTCGCAGCAGTCGCTGTATTGAAGAAGAATGGTTTGAACGGAAAGGTTTGCGTATCCGGACAGGATGCAACCGTTGATGGTCTCCGTGCAATTTTGACCGGTGATCTTTCAAATACCGTTTACAAGGCGATCAAGGCAGAAGCAAATGCAGCTGCTGAACTCGCAATCGCACTTCTCAAGGGTGAAGCAGCTTCAACTGCAACTGGCTCAGTAAACAATGGAACAGTTGATGTTCCATCAGTTCTACTTGTACCAGTCGCAATCACCAAAGAGAACGTCAAGGATGTAATTGCAGATGGCTTCCAGACTCGTGAAGCGGTATGCGATGGCATCGAAGAGCTCTGCACCGCTAACGGCATCTAATTGCTGAAAGCGTTGTAAGTAGTTATGAGAACAGCCCGAGTTCGCTCGGGCTGTTTCTTTTTTAGATTCTTTGATTAACCGAAAATTTCTCCGCAAGATATTGAAAACTCGAGCCCAAAGCCGGTTGACTAGGAGCCAAGATGAGTAAGCCAATCCTTTCAATGCGTGGGATAAATAAATCCTTTGGCCCAGTTCATGTCCTCAGAGACGTTAATTTTGACGCGTATTCCGGAAAAGTTACCGCGCTAGTCGGAGACAACGGTGCAGGCAAAAGCACGTTGATTAAATGTATTGCTGGTATTTATATTGCAGATAGCGGCGAAACCTATTTTGCTGATAAGAAAGTTTCTATCGGCGGCCCAAGAGATGCCACAGAACTTGGTATTGAAGTTGTTTATCAAGACCTTGCCCTCTGCGACAATCTCGACATTGTCCATAACATGTTTTTGGGTCGCGAAGAGAAGAGTGGTCCAACGCTTGATGAATCAAAAATGGAGGCGATGGCGAAGAAGACCCTGGATGGCTTAAGCGTCCGAACAGTTAAATCTATTCGCCAACAAGTTGCCTCTCTTAGCGGAGGACAGCGCCAAACAGTTGCAATTGCACGCGCAGTCCTCTGGAATAGCAAAGTTGTAATCCTGGATGAGCCAACTGCGGCTCTTGGGGTAGCTCAAACGGAACAAGTTTTAAAGCTAGTTCGACAATTAGCTGACAACGGGCTCGCTGTGATTGTTATTTCTCATAATCTAAATGATGTTTTTCAAGTAGCTGACAACATTGCTGCGATGTATCTCGGTTCAATGGCAGCGCAAGTAGAAAAATCAAAAGTTACTCAAAATGATGTAGTCCAATTAATCACAACGGGAAGATCTGAGAATTTGAGCGGGGCGGCAAAATGAGCGAACAGATCACCATAGATAAATCTTTGCGGGATTGGTGGAGTCGCGTAAAGGCTGGTCAGACCGGAGCTCTCCCCGCACTTTTAGGTTTACTGGTTCTCTGTTTGGTTTTTGGCTCCATGAGTTCAGTTTTTCTTACCCCCGGTAACTTCGCCAATCTTCTTACCCAAGCGGCTGCAGTAATTGTTATCGCGATGGGATTGGTCTTTGTACTCTTACTTGGCGAAATTGATCTTTCCGCTGGTTACGCAGCGGGCGTTTGTGGAGCAGTCCTAGTCATATTGATTACTGAATCAGATTATCAATGGTGGATTGCATTTCCATTAAGTATTTTGGTTGGCGTTGTACTCGGAGGATTAATCGGTTATCTTGTCGCCGAGCTTCGAATTCCTTCTTTCGTCGTCACCTTAGCAACGTTTCTAGCATTTCAGGGATTGCTTCTACTTCTTGTCGGCGAAGGCGGGACAATTCGAATTGAGGATCCGGTAATTCTGGCTGTAGAGAATAAGAATTTATCCGTCTCTACTAGTTGGTTGTTTTTCCTCTTTGTATCAGGTGCTTATTTGATCTCCGGCATTTGGAAGTTTTATCGCAGAAAGAAAGCAGGGCTAGCCGACAATCTATTCAAATTCTGGCTTATAAAAGCTTTGACACTCGTAGTAATTGGCGCTGCAGCAACTAGCGCTCTCACTGTAGAACGAAGCAATAATCCCGAATTGGTGAGCTTGCGCGGAATTCCATATGTAGTACCAGTCATACTAGTTCTTTTGGTCGGAGCAACATTTGTCCTAACCAAAACCTCATTTGGACTTCATATCTATGCCGTGGGTGGAAATGCAGAAGCCGCAAGACGTGCCGGTATAAATGTAAAGATGGTTCGTATCTCAGCTTTTATGATCTGCTCAGGTTTTGCAGCTGTTGCCGGAATGATCTTTGTTTCTCGCGCAAATTCAATTTCACCAACCACAGGTGGTAGTTCAACTCTGCTCTATGCAGTTGGAGCTGCGGTTATCGGTGGAACGAGTCTCTTTGGCGGTAAAGGAAAAGTCAGTGATGCAATTCTGGGTGGTTTAGTTGTTGCTGTTATCGATAATGGAATGGCGCTTCTTGGGTATCCAGCAGGAATTAAGTTCATGGTTACCGGAGCTGTGCTATTGATTTCCGCCTCGATTGATGCTTTCTCTAGGCGGGGCGCAGCCACAACTTAACGATAAATTTTTGCGGTATTCTCAGCGACTCTCGCGGGAGTGGTGAAATGGCAGACACGCAGGTCTTAGGAACCTGTGTCTTCGGACGTGTGGGTTCAAGTCCCACCTCCCGCACCAATCACCCCATTTCCAGCACCTAGTAAGTCGTGGCAGGATGCCGCTCCTAATAAATATTTCAAGAGACCAGGAGCTTTAAATGGCTGAGAAAAACTTCCTCTCATGGGTTGGTTTTAAAGGTGAAGAACCATCCAAACCAGGCGCCGCTGAAAATTCACAACCTCTTGAGAGAATTAAACAACTTGAATCTCAACTAGCCGATCTTCGGTCACGAAGAGATATCACCGCGCTCTCGAAAGAAGAATTTGAAATTCTCGCGACCGAGACCGCGATGTCTATTATCAAAACAGCACAACAGCGCGAGTCCAAAGCAAATGCAATTGCTGATCGAATTGTCAGCGAGAGCAAGAAGAGCGCAGCAGCAGCGTTGGAAAGCGCGCAAGCCAAAGCGAATTCAATTCTCACCTCCGCCGAAACACGGGGACGCAAATACTTAGAGGCGGCTGAGGCAGATGCTGCAGAGTTAGTTTCTGCCGCAGAGCAAGAGAGCGCAGATCTCATCTCTGCTCGCAAGCGAGAAGCAAGTGGAATTGTCAGCGGTGCAAAACGCGAGGCTGACCGATTGGTACAAAGTGCTGCGACTGAAATCATCGGATACAAGAGCTGGCTAAATCAGGTAATTTCTGAAGCCGAGCGTCTCTACCGGATTCAAACTCAATCACTCGATGCCGCCGAAGGCGCCATTCGCCAATCACGCGACCGACTTGATACTGCTTTTAACCGTTTAAATGAATTCCAACGACAGATAGATGCCGTTGCCGGATCTGATGGCAGGCTCTCGGATAAAGCCAAAATTACAAATTCAGAAAATTCCGGATATTCGAAAAAAGAATCTGGCACAAAGTCGAAGACTTCTAAGGCAGCGCCGCGACGTCGTCGTTGATGTCTAATTCAAGTAATCGCTACATACACTCAGTTGACGGATTGCGAGCCGTCGCTGTTATCGCAGTTCTTCTCTACCACTTAGGTATTGGTTGGATTCCCGGAGGATTTCTTGGAGTAGATCTTTTCTTCGTTATCTCTGGATACGTAATTACGGGATTAATTTTGGATTCAATTGAGCGATCTGGTGGACTTGACCTCCGCGCCTTTTATTTAAGTCGCGTAAGGCGATTACTTCCAGCGTTGGTTGCGATGGTGGTCTTTACAACTCTATTTATCGGCGTATACGCACCCGAAACCGTGCGGAGATTTATTTCTGATCTGCCCTATGTCTTTACGGGAACTATCAATTGGGCGCTGGTAAATCGCCAACAGGATTATTTTGAAAGCATTGGCCGACCGCCGCTACTTCAGCACACCTGGTCACTCGCGGTTGAAGCACAGTTCTATTTAATTTGGCCTCTTGTTCTTCTCTTTGTACTTAAATTCTTAGGAAAACGAAATATTTCATTTGTTGCACTTGGTATTGCTTTAGCATCTGGAGCTGCGCTATTTGCGTATTCAATTCAGATAGATATCAAAGAATCAGCGGTGAGCCATGTTTATTTCGGAACTGACACTCACTCGATTGGCCTGTTTCTGGGTTCAGCTCTAGCCGTAAGTTGGAAACCCCAGAATCTGACTCGAGATATCACCAAGCGCGCTCAAGATTTTATCGATCTCATTGGTGTATTTGGACTTTTGGGTTTACTAAGTACATTTCTATTTATTCGAGAGAGCGATCCGACTTTATATCGAATTGCCTTTCCCTTATCTGCAATATTCGCCTGTGCGACGCTGTCATCAGTCGTTCATCCAGCTTCTCGTTTTGCGCCGATTCTTAGCACAAAGCCTCTGCTCTGGATTGGCGAACGCTCGTATGGAATTTACATCTGGCACTGGATTGTCTTTCAATTAACTCGACCTTCTCTAGATTTAGTGGGCGATGATTGGGCGCTATACGCACTGAGAGTCTTGATAGTTTTTGCGTTAGCGGATATCTCTCTTCGATATATCGAAGTTCCGATTCGCCGTGGGTATTTCGAACTCTGGTTCCGCGGAATGAAATATCGAACTAAGTCCGTCCAGATTCGCCAGAAACTGACCACGCTTGCGCTTATCGTTACAACCCTCGCTGCAACCTCTATCGTTTCGATAAATGCGATTCAACGTGCCGATGAAATCGCGGCAGCGGAAGCTGCTCAGGCATCAGCAAATCAGAACGCCGCTAATGACGGAGTAATAACGGCTGCCACAACTCCCGGGCTCTGGGTAACTGGCGATTCTGTAATTCTCGGAATTAGAAATGTTTTAGCTTCATATGAAAAAATTGAGCTGATTAATGCCCGAGTTGGGAGACAAATCGGAGAGTTAATTGAAGTAACACAAACTGATCAGAAATTTGTCTCTGATTCACCCGTTGTCCTTAATCTAGGTAACAATAATCGTTTGAGTGAATCTGACGTTACTAAATTGATGGAAATAGTTAAGAATCAACCCCGCATCATCGTGGTCAACACTGCAGTTCCGAGGAGTTGGCGCGATGAGAATAATCAATTAATTTCTCAAGTTGTCTCGAGATATCCAAATACAACTATTGTGGATTGGCAACGAATTTCAGAAAACCACCCAGAATACTTCGCATCCGACGGCGTTCACCTTAATCCTCCAGGAGTAAACGCCTACGTCTCAGCGATACTTGAAGTGTTAAAGCGCTAAGTATTAAAGGGTAAAGTATCTAATGTTGGAAGTACTAGTTACTCGTACTTACCCTTTAGGGCGAATTTTGCGCCATCAGCTTTAGTTCCATCCGAATAAACGGATTGAATGAAGAACTGGGTGCCGCCTTCATCGCCAACGCGAGCGACATCGAGATTCAATTGATCTGCTGGAACAGTTGCGACTTCGATGAAATCACGTGCGTTGTATGAAATTGAAACCAAGTAGCCGGTTAGACCTTCTGTTGCCATCGGCGCAACCCAGCGCAGCGTTACTCCGCCAGAAGCATTATTAATTGCGACGAACTTGCTAGGTGCTTCATAAACCAAGTCACCAGTTGGTTCTTCGCTTGGTTCTTCAGTTGGTTCGGCAGTTGGCTCTTCTGTTACAGATTCAGTTGGAGTGGGTTCTGCAGTTGAACTGTCATCATTTGATGAATTAGAGAGTGCGAAGATTGCTAACAGAACAACGCCTGCAATAACTAGGAAGAAAACGCCATTTGAATTTTTCTTTTTCGCAACTGGTTTAGCTGACGAAGTAGTTGTTGCTGGCTTCGGTGTGCTTGAAGTAGAGGTGAAAGTTGATGAGCCACGAGTTGGAACTGGTGGAATAACTAATTTGGAGACATCTACGGTCTTAGCGCTGCGCTTTGCCGACTTCTTAGCTGGCCGCTTCGCACTTCGCGCTGATTTTTTCGCGGTGCGCTTTACTGCACGCTTTGCGGGACGTTTCGCTGCAGCTCTCTTTGCTGGACGCTTACGCGCCGCCGACTTCTTCTTTGTTGCCACTTAGTATCTCCTTATATTTGTGGATAGTTCTTTGAACCCACCTAAAGGCAAGCCTACCTTTTCAATCCCCAAGAATCTCTTAGCGGCGGCTAAGAAATGGTCTGATTCTGGGGGTGAGTTCGGTAAGTGCTTTAGACCTATGGCTAATTGCGTCCTTCTCCGCTGCGGACATTTCACCCAGAGTCCGATCTGAATTTTCTGGTTCAAATATTGGGTCGTAACCAAATCCGTTGACGCCAACTGGTTGATTTCTAATCTTTCCTCGAAGTTCACCCCGAACCAAAAGCTCCTCACCATCCGGGCGCACCAATGCCAATACCGCAATGAATTTTGCCCCGCGGTTCTCCAAAGATACGCCATTTAGATCTTCCAATAAGCGTTTGATATTCGCTCCATCATCTCCATGTACACCCGACCAACGAGCCGAGAAAATTCCGGGTGCGCCACCTAAGTAATCAACGGCCAGCCCGCTATCGTCAGCTAGCGCAGGCAAATTGGTATACCGACTAATTGCATGAGCCTTTAAAAGTGCATTCTCCTCAAATGTTGACCCGCTTTCATCAACATCAGGAAATTCGATATCAGTAATAATGGAGATTCCCACTTCGCCTAATATTCTCTTGAACTCTGCAATCTTCCCCAAATTCTTTGAGGCGATAACAATTTTAAACGGTGAACTATCCACTTATTTATTTAGCGCAACCTGCTGAAGTTTGGTTAATTCCTGGCAGCCAGCTGCGCCCAAATCGAGAAGTTGATTTAGAAGAGCGCGATCAAATGGTTTACCTTCCGCGGTTCCCTGAACTTCCACAAAATCACCATTTCCAGTACAGACGATATTCATATCAGTTTCTGCACTGACATCTTCTTCATAACAGAGATCGAGCATTGGTTCACCCTTAATTATTCCAACGCTAACAGCAGCAACTGATCCGATAAGAGGCAGCGTCTTAATGTGTCCCTTATCTTTTGCCCAATTAAGTGCGTCAACAAGGGCTACGTAAGCGCCGGTAATTGCAGCAGTTCTAGTTCCACCATCCGCTTGCAGAACATCGCAATCCAAGACAATCGTATTTTCTCCGAGCGCGTTCATATCAACTATTGAACGAAGTGATCTGCCGACGAGTCGAGAAATTTCTTGGGTTCTACCGCCCAATTTTCCTTTTACACTCTCTCGATCCGATCTAGTATGAGTTGCGCGTGGCAACATTGAGTATTCAGAAGTAACCCAACCTTTTCCGCTGCCAACTAACCATCTTGGAACTCCCGGAGTAAATGAAGCAACGCATAGAACTCTTGTATTCCCAAAAGAAATGAGAACTGATCCCTCGGCCTGACTCAACCAATTTCTTTCAAAATTAATGGGGCGAAGCTGATTGCTCTTTCGTCCATCACTTCGCATAACGGCCTCTCCCATTAGTTCAACTCACCTTTGCTTGACTTTACCTCGCCAACCTCAGGTCCAAGAAATCTTCGAGCTAATTTTGCAAATGAATCAGTATCTCCACTTGAAAAGAATTTATAACTTGGCTTTGTATTTGTAGTTCTGAGCAGTCCATTCTCAACTAGAGTTCGATATAGATCTTTTGCTGTTTCATCTGCGCTCGAGACTAAAGTTACTTCATTGCCCATTACATAAGAGATGACGCCGGTGAGCAACGGGTAATGGGTACAACCAAGCACGAGGGTATCTATCCCCTTTGCCTTCAGGTCGCCAAGATAATTTTCAGCAAGTGTCTGTAGGTCCGATCCTGATGTCTCGCCCCGCTCTACAAAGCTGACAAATTCCGGACAGGCTGCAGTGGTTAATTCCAATTTAGTAGCAGCAGCAAAGGCATCGTCATAAGCTTTTGAATCTATTGTGGTCTGCGTACCGATTACTCCAACTTTTCCGTTACGAGTAGCAGAAACTGCGCGCCGTACCGCAGGCTGAATAACTTCAATCACCGGAATTGAGTAACGCTCTCGAGCATCACGGAGCATGGCCGCACTTGCAGTATTGCAAGCGATAACAATCGCTTTTACCCCAGATGCAACCAAACGGTCCATAATCTCAAGAGCAAAGGCGCGGACTTCGGCTAACGCTCTCGGCCCATATGGTCCGCGGGCGGTATCTCCAAAATAAATTATTGATTCATTGGGTAGTTGATCGATGATTGCGCGCGCAACAGTTAAACCGCCGACCCCTGAATCGAAGATTCCAATCGGGCGATCGCTATCGCTCTTTGAAATACCCGAAACTGGCATTGTGGAAGTCTAAGCGAGTCGATGTCCGATTTGCCCGATAATCGAAGAGATTACGCAGAATTAACCAGCATTACTCGAAATTTATGGCGAGTTTAGGTTGAACAACTCGCGAGTAAGTAGGACGCTTTTCCCTAATTGTGGCCAAGGTCGTCCATTCCAGGGCGGTTGAAGTCACAACGGCTCACTTCAAACCGAAGTTTGAGCAAACCGATCGGCTCATTAAATGAGCGAAGCCCACGGAGGCCAATTTGTTAACAACCATGGACTTAACTGCAACGCAGTGGAGCGCCGTATATAACGTCCTTTCCTTCGGACTTATCTCGATGCTCGCGACAACGGTCTACACCCTTGTCTCCACAAACCGCGTTCTACCAAAGTACCGAAATGCTCTAGTTCTATCCTCAATGGTTACATTCATTGCTGGATATCACTACATCCGCATTTTCGATTCATTCCACAAGGCATCAATGGTGGAAGGAAGCGTTGGTAAGGTAGTAACAGCAGGTCACCCAGACGCATTTAACGAGGGATATCGTTATGTTGACTGGATTCTTACCGTTCCACTACTTCTCGTTGAAGTGATCGCAGTTCTTGCACTTGCAAGAGAAGCGTCAAAGTCATTGATCACCCGACTTGTACCTGCATCTGCAGCGATGATCGCACTTGGTTACCCAGGTGAGATTTCCGCAGATCAAGGCACCAAGATTCTTTACGGTGTTCTTTCGACAATTCCATTCCTTTACATTCTCTACATCCTCTTCGTAGAGCTAAGCAAGTCCTTGGATCGCCAGCCAGAAGGCGTCGCCGCAACAGTCGGTCGACTACGTCTTCTCTTGGTAGCTTCATGGGGCGTTTACCCAATTGCTTACCTTCTTCCGATTATCGACGCAGATGGCGCAGCAAGTTCAGGCGCATATGTCGGTCGCCAAGTTGGTTACACAATCGCAGACATTCTTGCAAAGTGCGTCTGGGGTCTAACCATCGTGAAGATCGCAAGAATGAAGTCAATTGCAGAAGGAATGAAGGACGATCACTAAATTTTGGTGATTTAAAGAAAAGGCCCGGGAGACCGGGCCTTTTCGCTTATTTAGAAATTGCTTTAAAAGTATTGAA
>JAGWYB010000056.1 GCA_018969585.1 Actinomycetales bacterium
TATTTTTCGGGTCTTATCGATCCATAGCCATTGATAGCCGGCTTTTTTGTCCCATAGCTCCACGATTTTTGCGCCAAATTCAGGAACTATAAGTATCTTTAGATAATCATTCTCAAGAGATACTATCTCCAAAGTTACTCCCTAAGTTCTATGGAACCAGCCCCAATATGCTAGTAGTCTAAGAATGGAGCTGGGAGGCAAAGATGCAGAATAATCCAGATTGGAAAGATAAGTTCTGTGTAGTTACTGGAGTTGCTTCGGGAATTGGAGCTGCCACCGCGAAATCTTTGGCTAATCAAGAAGCACGAGTTTTAGGCTTAGACAGATTAGACGAAAACGAATTTCGAACTAAAGCAAGCGCGCTCGCCAATATCGAATACAAGAAGTGCGATTTGAGCTCACCTAAAGAAATTGAACAGGTATTTAGAGCCATCTCGCATGAGAAATTATTAGCACTATTCAATGTAGCTGCCATGCCCTCTCACGGACTGGGCATAAGTGAGCTCTCTGTTGAGCAATGGGACCAAGTGCTTGCCGTCAATTTAAGGGCGGTATTCCTGTTGAGTAAATTTTCATTGCCACTATTTAAGTCAAATTCGGGCGGCACCATCGTAAATGTTTCATCGGTTCACGCCTTTGCCAGCATGAAAAATCATGCAGCATATGCCGCCTCGAAAGGCGGCTTGAATTCTCTAACTTCCCAATTAGCCCTCGAGCTAAATCCGCTTGGCGTTCGTGTGGTTGCCGTTGCACCGGGATCAATTAATACTCCAATGACAACCAAGGACCTCGCTAAAGATCGCGAGTTACTGGAGAATCTTGGTTTTCCGACGGATGGAAAGAGCATCGGACACGTTGGACAACCAGAAGAGATTGCAGAAGTCTTAATTTGGATTGCATCACCAAAAGCTTCATTCATAAACGGAACGACCATCACAGCAGATGCCGGTTTACTCGCAAGGCTCGCTTACGAATAAGGAGAAAATTTGTCGAAAATATTTAAAGACGTTGAGGTCGCTGCCGAATCAAAATGTCAGCTCGGCGAAGGTCCAGTTTGGAATACAACCACTAACAGAGTCAATTTTGTAGACATTTTTGGTAAGAAGGTTTTCACTTTCGACACCGAAACAAACAAGTTGGATTCATTTGCAACTGCATTGAGTCCCGGTGCAGTCATTCCGACTAATGAATCTTCCTTTGTTTTAGCAATGGATGATGGACTTTATCTCACCGATTTCCACGGTTCGGAAAGCAAATTGATCCTTTCTCTCGAGGCGGATATCCCTGGAAATCGCATGAACGATGCAAAGTGCGACGCTCAAGGAAGATTGTTTGCCGGGACGATGGGTGATGGAGCCACTCCCTCGGGCTCCTTGTACCTTATTGAGAAAGGGAGAGCGACAAAAATACGAGAGAAGGTGACCGTTTCGAACGGTTTAGCTTGGAGTCCGGATAACAAGGTCTTCTATTACATTGACTCAGCATTGAATTCGGTCCTTTCATCGGATTATTCACTTGAAAATCCAAGCGCAATTTCTTTTAAAACATTCATTGAATTCCCCTCTTCCTACGGAATTCCTGACGGCATGTGCTCCGATCAAGAAGGTGGAATTTGGGTCGCATTCTTTGGGGGTTCAGCGGTGCACAGATTTTCAAAAGATGGCACTCAAACTCACACCATAGAGATGCCTGTTAATCAGATAACAAGTTGTGCTTTCAAGCCTGATTCATCTTTGCTTTATATAACTACAGCATCGCTAGATATCGAAGGTAAGCCTCTAAGCCCACTTGCGGGAAATCTTTTCTGCGTAGATGTGGGTATTGAGGGCCTACCGGTTGCTCAATTCAATCTGACTAACTTCATGCACCCCTGATAATCATCGGTTCACCATCAAATAACTCTGCAACCGCTTCCCGAAAGCTCTTCAAGTAATGCATGGAGCGATGGATTTCAAAAGCTGATTGGTCCACATATTTCTCAAACAAAATAACAGCGCTCTTATCGGCAGCATCGATAGCGTATTCATATTGGATGCAACCAATCTCAGAACGGGTTGATAGAGCCGCTTTTTCTAATTCGGCCAAAAATTTATCCACCGTCCCTGGCTTAACTTTGAATCTAACGAATACAAAGAAGGCCACGATTAGAAATCTATCTCGTTGATGAGATCGCCTTTGCTGGCGTAACGCGAAATCTGTTCTTCAAGAAACTTTCTAGCCTGGGGTTCAAAGGCGCTCGAATTGCCACCTACATGAGGGGAAATAATCACATTAGGTAATCCCCAGAGTTCGTGATCACTCGGTA
>JAGWYB010000057.1 GCA_018969585.1 Actinomycetales bacterium
GATGGGTGAAGTCTCCGTATTTATTTTCTTTGGCGTTGTTGCCACAGTCGGCACGTATTATGTCCAGACCGAATCTGTTTCTCGCGAAGTAATCCTTGCTTCATTTGCAATGGGCGCACTCGCATGTGCCATTTTGGTTCTTAACAATCTTCGCGATCTCCCAAGTGATGAGGTCGCCGGAAAGAAAACTCTCGCGGTTGTGATGGGAGACAAGTCCACGCGTGATTTATATAAGTGGTTGATGTTTTTTGCACTCGTGATCTCAGTCGCGCTTGCGCTATTTTCCTTCTACTACTTATTCGCTCTCCTCTCTCTACCACTAGTTTCGAAGTCAGTTCGGGCTGTTAGCGCCGGCGCACGTAGAGACGAACTCATCACTCTTTTAGCCAAAACGGGAAGAATCCAAATTATTTACTCGATCGCGCTCTCTTTCGCGGCCTGGCTTGTGGCGCGATAAAATTCCCTCATGGTCCGTCTCGCAGTAATCGCATCAATCATCATTCTTGCGTTGATGATTTTCAGCATCATCGATTGCTCGCGCACCCCTGAAAGCCAGATTCGAAGCCTTCCTAAATGGGCTTGGCTCGTGATCATTATTTTCGTTCCAGGGATTGGCGCACTCGCATGGATTATTGCTGGTCGCCCTAAAGGAAATGGCCGTCGCCGCCGTAAAGGAAAGATTGTTCCGCCCGACGACAACCCTGATTTCTTACGAAAGCTCTAATGAATACTGTTGTAACACGCAATCTTCCGCTCTCGCGTTTTGATATCCATGTTGATGGGGAGTTAGCTGGCTTCGCTGATTACACAATAAAAGATGGTGTCGTTGTCTTTCCTCACACGGAGATTGCTCCAAAGTTCGGCGGCAAAGGACTTGGCACAATTCTTGTTGAATTCGCACTTAATGAGATTGCTCAAGAAAATCTAACTGTTGAGCCATTATGTCCGTTCGTATCTAAATACATCGGTAAACATCCAAAGTTGTTGCACCTCGTTGATCCAAATCACCGTTCTAAATTCGGATTGTCCTAACAAGAAAGGACTCGGGTTTCCCCGAGCCCTCTTTGTCACCCTATTGAAAGTTTTGCAACTTTCAATAGGAGCTGGTGACGGGAATTGAACCCGCACCTCCAACTTGGTGAAAGTTGATACGCTGCCATTACGCCACACCAGCTCGGCGCAAAGGTTCGCTTGAATACAAACTCAAAAACGAAACAAATTATTTTTTGTGAATTGTTGATAAATGTGGAAAAGCCCCAAGGTTGACTCAGGGCTTCTCCTGTCACCAGCTCCAGATGAAGTCTGAATTGCATGAGTCACCAGCTCTTAACTTCATCACAAGTTGCGTACAACGCAACCAAAAAAGTATCTCAGAAAATAGAACTACTCGGAGTTGATATTGACATATACTCTGAGTAACTTAAGAATTTATGAAATTATAAACCGCGGATCATGCGCTGGTAGAAACTGCCTGGCCTTCGAGTACTTTCTTGCGGTTCACCCATCGCTTTAAATCCTAGGCTCTCGTATGCGGCGATTGCTGAGGTGTTTACAACAAAGACGCCTAAACCTTGAATCTGCCAGCCTTTTTCTTCTGCGACTGAATCCACATAGTTAAACATCGCTCGAACGGCGCCCCGTCCACGAAATTTTGGATTGCTCCAGCAACCTCCAACCCAACATGTTGCGCCAAAATCTCCCCGCAATTTCTCTAAGAACATCATCGCAATGTCTTCACCATCATACGAAGCAACTAGATACGAGTTCTTCTTGAAAAGTTCGCGCCATTCTTCTTCACTCATAGCGCTTTCTTTTTCATGTTTCCCGCCAAAAGCATCGGGGCTATCTAGTAACGATGCCAATCGAATTGTGCGAAGCCGATTCCATTCGTCAGCGCTGAGTTCATGACAATGAACGTGGTTAGACATGTAAAGATCTATAGACCTGAATAAGTATGGCGACCCGTACCCCACACATTGACCCAGATGTAATTAAATAAATACGTCGAGCCAGCAAGCAGACATAACCACGCAGCTTTGCGACCTTTCCAACCTGCAGTCACTCGGGCATGCAGATACGCGGCATACAAAATCCAAGTAATAAATGCCCACGTTTCTTTGGGATCCCATCCCCAATAACGTCCCCACGCTGCTTCAGCCCAGATTGCTCCTGCGATGACAGCAAAAGTCCATAATGGAAACACAAATGCGACCAGGCGATAGGAGAGTTGA
>JAGWYB010000003.1 GCA_018969585.1 Actinomycetales bacterium
ATTATCCAAATCGGAACTGAACTTGCAGTAATTTTATATTTTAGAAGAGAGATCTGGCGCATACTTACTAATTGGACACTTTCTCTATCGAGAAAAGCGCACGATCATGTCGAAGCTAAATTAGGTTGGTTCATAATCATCGGCTCGCTTCCAATAGTTCTTTTTGGCTACTTTTTTCAAGAGACCATTAGAAACGAATTTAGGGCTCTCTGGTTAATCGCCGTTGTTCTTATAGTTGGAGGAATATTCATCGGAGTGGCCGATAGTTATGGAAGACATCAACGAAATCTCATCGCAATGAAGCGATCCGATACTTGGATCGCAGGATTTGCCCAAGCATTTGCACTAATCCCCGGCGTCTCAAGGTCAGGAGCAACTATTGGAGCCATGAGAATTCTCGGGTTTGATCGCGTAGCCGCTCTAAAATTCTCATTCTTGCTTGCGATTCCCGCGGTTATGGCCAGCGGAATTTTTGAACTAATTAATTCATTTGCTAATCCCGAGCTATCACGATTCTCCGGTCTCGAAACTCTAGTTGCTACTGTAATTTCATTTCTGGTCGGATATGCGGTTGTAGCTTGGCTGCTTAAGTTTGTTTCAAAATACTCATTTATGCCCTTCGTTATCTATCGCTTGATTTTGGGTTCGACGCTCTTAATTCTGTTGAGCTTAGGATTTATAAATAACTAGAGGATGATTTGCGATCGCACAAATTCAAGTGACTTCTGAAAAATAAACTCTGCGTCAAAATCTAAAGTAGCTACGTGAAATGAATTTTCCAGTTCAATTCTTCTTTTATCAGCGCTTCCAATTTCGTCCATTATTATTTCGGTATTGCTGACGGGTAGAACATGATCTGCAACGCTATGGAATAAAAGTGTCGGAATCGAAATTGCCGGAAGAACGGCGCGCGTCGCTTTCAAAAGCCGATTTAATTGCGCTACTCCTTTAGTTGGGAGGGCGTCGTAACCCCACTCGGTAGTTCTTGGTTTCTTTATGTCATCTCCGACAGATGGTCGCTTTGCGACTAGGTGCTTAATCAATTCGATGAAATGAATTGCTGGATCTTTGATATGAATCATGGGATTAACGAGAACTATTCCTGAGACCTGTCCTGGTTTATGCGCAGCTGTATAAAGAGTGTTCGCACCACCCATAGAGAGTCCGAAGATAAATACGTGCGAGCATTCATTTTTCAATTTCTCAAATTCGAGTGAAGCCTTCTCGGTCCATTCATTCCAGGTAACCTTATTGAGGTCCTGCCAACGGGTTCCATGTCCCGGAATGCGAGGCACGCGAACGGTGCAACCATTTTGTGACAAAAAATCTGCCCAGGGTCGCATCGAAGCCGGTGAACCGGTGAAGCCATGTAATAAAAGAATGCCAATTTTTTCTAATTGGCCGTGGCCGCGACGATAGTAATCATCTAGCCAACCAGCCGGCGCTCCCTCTGTTGCCATCGGTAAAGAGTAAAGGAATGGCCCCTACGAAACGAGATTGTCGTAGTCATCTCGTAGATTCGCGCTATGGCTTACTCGGAGCGCGACTATGGGGGCGATTTCGGTTGGCAACCATCTCTTGAAGAAGTTGATCTTCCACTCTCCGAAACTACTTTTGTCGTCATTGATCTCGAGACAACTGGCGGATCGCCTCGAGATTCCAAAATCACCGAAATTGGAGCAGTTAAGATTCGTGGCGGAGAGATCGTTGGCGAGTTTCAAACTCTCGTAAATCCTGATTCCCCCATACCGCCATTCATCACCGTACTCACGGGGATAACTGATGCCATGGTTGTCGCTGCCCCAAAAATTGGTGAAGCTCTTTTCTCATTGTTTGAATTTATCGGAAGTCCAATTGAAACTGTCTTAGTCGCCCACAACGCTCCATTTGATATCGGATTTCTCAAATCGGCGGCACAAAGTCTTGAATTGCCTTGGCCAAAGTATCAAGTTCTAGATACCGCTCGGATATCTCGATATGCCTTATCCCGCGATGAAGTTATTAATTTTAAATTACAGACACTGGCAAATTTCTTTGGGTCATCCACAAATCCCGACCATAGAGCTCTCTCTGATGCCCGCGCCACAGTAGATGTATTTCACGGAATTCTCGAAAGATTTGGATCCCTCGGAGTTTTCACGCTCTCCGATCTTAAAAATTACTCTAATCGAGTTACTGATTCGCAGCGTCGCAAACGCCACTTCGCTGATGGGCTCCCAGCATCACCCGGCGTCTATATTTTTCGTGACGAACAAAATGAACCACTCTATGTGGGCACTACTAGAAATTTAAAAAATCGAGTTAAGAGTTACTTTACTGCGGCTGAAACTAGGCGGCGAATTCACGACATGATTTCATTGGCGACAAAACTCGACCATATAGAGACGCAGACGATTCTCGAGGCTGAAGTGAGCGAGCTACGATTAATTGCTCAATTTAAACCGCGTTTTAATCGACGATCTCGGTTTCCCGCTAGAGCAATTGCCGCAAAACTAACTCACGACGATTTTCCGCGAATGAGCCAGGTGCGAGGCCTCCATCTGTTAGAGAGATCTGATAGTTGGTTGGGACCATTCAGTAGCCGAGACGAGGCGGCTCTTGCTATAGAAGCGATATATGAAGTCTTTCCGATTCGCCAGTGCACTTCGAGAATTACTCTAAAAAGTATGCGAACTGCCAGTCCATGCGCGCTCTTGGATATTAATAAGTGTGGCGCTCCATGTATTGGTCTGCAATCAACTGAAACTTATTCATCCATCTCATCTGAAGTCGCAAACGCCATTGAAAATGATGCGCGAATAGTCCACGGAAAGTTACACGAACGAATGCGCGATTTATCCCTTCACGAGAGATTTGAAGATGCCGCCTTGGTGCGAAATCGAGCGGGAGCTTTTGCCAAAGGAGCTGCTCGTAGCCAGCGGATACGCTCCTTGACCGAGATCAAAGAATTTATCGCGGCGCGAAAAAATGGTAACGAATGGGAGATTTTCCTAATTCAATCCGGTCGCTTAATTACCTCACTCGTTACTAAATCTTCACCAAGAGGCTTGATTGAAGAAATCAGAAAGCGAAGCGAGAAGTTGGCGCCTTCCGACAAATCTTTGCCGGCCTCGACTCACGAAGAAGTTGAATTAATCCTGCGCTTTCTTTACAACAATCAGATTGAGATTCTCTTTACCTCTGAGCCATGGCAGAGCCCAGTCTTTGGTGGTGAGTATCTTCGTTCTAAACTAGACGAAAATCGCTTTAAGTCCGAGAGCCTTGGATACAAAGAAGATTTTTCGAATTCCTTTGAATTGTCGAGGCGTAAATAGAGGTTTTAGTTAGCGTCTCTAGCAGTGGCTAACGAACCAGCTTTTGATAAGACTGAAATCACGGTTTTGCCAATAGTGAATGGGTCGATTGGATGAGTGATTACTCCATCGGCTCTAGACCAGCCCGCCAACCAAGCATCTTGTGATCTAGCTACGACAACAATTGTGGGAGGGCAATTGAAGAGCTCATCTTTTAATTGCTTGGCCAGACCGAGACCGCCTTCTGGCGTCGCCTCGCCGTCAAGAATAAAGAGTGAAATCTTCTTACGATTCTCGCGATTGCTTTCTACCGCGAATAGCCGGAGAGCATCTGCCGTGGCAAAATCATGGATTTCATTCTCAGGAAACTCCGGAGATAGCCGCGCTCCAAGTGCCGTTCGTAGCGATTGTCGAACGGTGGAATCGTCTGAGTAGATAACTATCAACAACTTTGACATAACAGGAAGAGTCTAGAGGCAGATTCGTGATGAGTCTCACCGGTGACCGGGCTCCCATTTGCCGGGGCGGAGTGGGCAGTTAGCCTCACTTTTGCGGAATAATCAAGGTATGTCCAGCTCAGTAGCCATAGCCCGACCCAATAGGCCGAACATTGTTGCGGTCGGAACAATTGTTTGGCTGGCCAGTGAATTGATGTTCTTCGCTGCACTCTTTGCAATGTATTTCACTACGCGAGCTGTTCAAGGACCTGAGAAATGGGTCGAGGGCGTTGAAATGCTAAATATTCCGTTCTCTGCAATAAACACTACCGTGCTGGTTCTCTCTTCAGTGACTTGCCAATTTGGAGTGTTTGCAGCGGAAAGATTCCAAAACTCTAGGGCTGGAAGTATCTTTCAATTATCAAAATGGGGAATGCGAGAATGGTTTGCCCTGACTTTTGCAATGGGAGCATTTTTCATTGGTGGCCAGGTCTATGAATACGCAGAATTAGTTCACGAAGGATTAACACTCTCTTCCTCGCCTTACGGATCGGTTTTCTACCTTCCCACTGGATTTCACGGTCTACATGTAACGGGCGGCTTAATTGCGTTTTTAATCGTTATGGTGCGCGTTTCTAAGGCGAGAAAATTTGGGCACCAACAAGCAACTACTGCGATTGTCGTCTCTTATTACTGGCACTTTGTTGACATAGTCTGGATTGCGCTCTTCTCCGCAATCTATCTGGTGCATTAATGAATCCAATCTCTCGAATTATTGCAAGGCTCTCCAGATATCGCCGCCATAAATTTGCTGGTCCAGCGCTGCTTATCGCAGGACTCTCAATTGCAGGTATTGGTTTCTCAGTGGCGCAAGCCGCAACCACAGAAATTCAAAAGGTAACGACTTCGGATAAGGCCTCGTTAATCGCGGAAGGAAAAGAAATATTCGCCCGCGGATGTTCATCGTGTCATGGATTAAATGCCGAGGGCGCCGGCGCTGCACCGTCGCTTATAGGTGTTGGAGCGGCTTCTGTTGATTTCCAGGTGGCTACTGGTCGTATGCCGATGGCTGATATGAGCCAACAGGCAATGCGGAAAGAGCCGGTTTACAACGAAGCGGAAGTTGCCGCGCTAGCTGCTTATGTTGCCTCGTTGGCGCCAGGACCCGCTGCAGTTACGAATGAGGAATTGGCCTGGGAGCGAAGTGGCGACACGGCTCTTGGCGGAGAACTGTTCCGAACCAATTGCGCAATGTGTCACAACTTAGCGGGCCAAGGTGGCGCGTTAACGCAAGGTAAATATGCCCCGACAGTTATGGGCGTTGAACCAAGACATATTTATGAAGCGATGGTTACCGGTCCGCAAGCGATGCCAGTCTTTGCAAATACTGTGTTAACTCATGACGAGAAGCTTTCAATCATTAAGTGGATTAAACACGCAGAAAATGAACCTGCACTTGGCGGCGCTGCGCTAGGCCGAGTTGGCCCGGTCACGGAAGGGCTTCTGGCTTGGACCTTAGGACTTGGATTGTTAATTGGTATTGCCGTCTGGTTAACTACGAAGGCTCGGTAAATGATGAATAATGAAAATAGCGGCGCGATAGAGAAGTTAAGTGATCCGGGATTACCCGAACACATTCATCGCAAGACTGATGTTGATCCTAGGGCAGCTAAAAAGGCTGAACGTCAAGTTTCAATACTCTTTGCGTTATCGGCTTTTGGAACTCTGCTCTTTATTTACTCATACATCTGGATTCCAGAAGATACATTTATTTTCTTACCGATAACCGGGACTACGAATGCACATCAACTATTTCTGGGCCTTGGCCTTGCCATGGCGCTCTTCTTTATCGGTATGGGTGCAGTTCATTGGGCAAAAACTCTTATGCCAGATCACGAAGTTGTCGACTATCGAAAAGAACAACGCTCAAAAGATGAGGACCGTGCCGCGCTAGTTGCTACGGTTAAAGAGGGTGCCGCAAACGCTGGTCTTGGCAGAAGGCCGCTAATTAAGCGCACTATGGGTTTGGCCCTCGGTCTAGTTGGTCTTTCGCCACTACTACTTCTTCGAGATCTTGGACCGCTTCCCGAAAATGAATTAAATGAGACAAATTGGAAAGCAGGAACGCGACTCGTAACAGATCCGGGCGATCGACCCATTCGACCTTCCGATTTAGAAGTTGGCGGAGTTGCCCAAGTCCAACCGGCTTTCCCGCAGGGAAAAGTCAGACACCTTGATGACATCGCAAAAGACTCAGTTCTCTTAATCAGAATTAGACCCGAGGAATTTAATCTTGACGCAGAAAGGCTCTCTTGGACATACCAGGGAATTATTGCCTTCTCCAAAATCTGCTCACATATGGGCTGTGCTGTGGCTCTCTACGAACAGACTACAAAGCATCTGCTCTGTCCATGCCATCAATCAACTTTTGATGTGACTCGTGCTGCCAAAGTTATCTTTGGACCGGCGGCCAGACCTCTGCCACAATTGCCAATTACTGTCGACAGCGAGGGTTACTTGGTTGCGCAAGCGCCATTTAATGAAGCAGTTGGCCCGAGTTTCTGGGAGCGTGATTCATAAGTGAGTGCACGGGAACGCCTTGCCGGCGGTACAGCCAACTTTATCGATGAGAGAACTGGCGCTGCTAAATGGATGAAGAAGACTTTAACAAAAGTCTTTCCGGATCACTGGTCATTTATGCTCGGTGAGATTGTCATGTATTCCTTTGTCATTCTTTTACTCTCAGGAACTTTCCTAACATTCTGGTTTGACCCATCAATGAAAGAAGTTGAGTACGAGGGTTCCTATGAACCACTCAGCGGCGTAAAGATGTCTGCGGCTTATGCTTCCACTCTCAATATCTCTTTCGATGTTCGTGGTGGTCTATTGATGCGACAGATTCATCACTGGGCAGCCCTTATCTTTATGGCAGCTATGGTGATTCACATGATGCGGGTATTTTTTACCGGTGCATTCCGCAAACCTCGTGAATTGAATTGGATTATCGGAGTTGCTCTTTTAACTCTCGGCATCGTTGAAGGCTTCCTTGGCTATTCACTTCCAGATGATTTGCTCTCCGGCACTGGTATCCGAATTGCTGAAGCAATAATTCAGGCAATTCCAGTTGTTGGTTCATATCTTGCTTACTTTGTATTCGGCGGGGCATTCCCAGGAGAAGTATTCATTCAACGTATTTATACAGTTCACATACTTCTAATTCCTGGAATCATGCTCGCTCTAATTACAGCTCACTTGATGTTGGTCTGGTACCAGAAGCACACCCAATATCCCGGTCCTGGTCGAACCGAAAAGAATGTCGTCGGTTATCCATTAATGCCGGTTTATATGGCTAAGGCCGGTGGTTTTTTCTTCATAGTATTTGGCGTCACTGCTTTCCTTGGAGCGGTCGCATCGATAAATCCAATATGGATCTTTGGTCCGTACAACCCAGGACAAATCGGAGCTGGCTCACAGCCAGATTGGTATATGGGCTGGCTGGATGGTCTAGTCCGCTTAGCTCCACCAATAGAGACTCACGCCTTTGGTTACACCATCTCCTGGAATATTTTAATTCCTGGACTGATTGTTCCCGGAATTATTTTCACACTTCTCGCCTTCTACCCTTTTATTGAACAATGGATGACCGGCGATAAGCGAGAACACCACATTCTCGACCGTCCACGTAATAATCCAAATCGCACTGCGATTGGCGCCATGTCACTCACATTTACCCTAGTGGCACTTATCAATGGCGGTAATGACTTAATTGCGACTCATTTTGATCTTTCGATAAATCAAATTATGTGGTTCTCGCGGATCGGAATTATCATTTTGCCGCCATTGGCATTTGTAATTACAAAACGCATCTGTCTCTCTTTGCAACGAGCCGACCGAGAATTAGTTCTCCACGGTCGTGAAACTGGTCGCCTAGTCATGCTTCCTCATGGTGAATTTATCGAAGTCCACGAACCGCTCTCGCCGCAAAAGGCTTATCTGCTTACTCACCATGAACAGAACCCGCCACTAGCGTTAACGAATGAGGACGCTCAAGGTGTAGCAAACCCGCAAGGAATTAAGGGTCGCGTTCGCTCAAGAATGTCGCGTGCGGCGCAAGAGCAAATTACGAAGCCAACCGCTAAAGAGGTATTGGAAATTGAAGAGGGTCATCACTAACCCTTCTCTTCCACCAATCTTTTAAGTCTCACTAGGCTCTTGGCCATCGCTTTTTCAACATACTTATATGCATTTCTTCTTCGTAGCCACCATTGATAAGGCGAAGGCCTGCCGTCAAAACTCTCTACGACTCTAGTCTGACCATTTCCTAGATCCGTCAGCTCATATCGCCAAACCCATTTTCCAAGGTGTCGCCAAGCGATTAATTTGTTTTGATTGAACTCGATAACATAATTTGTGATCCGATATGGAATCCCGATCCTCATTCTCATCCCAAATTTAGAACCTAAAGTTAACTTCTCTGGGCCCCAATTTACGCTTTTCACTGAGTTTGAACCATCAATAAGTGGATGTTTAGCTGGATCGATTAGAAGTTCGAAAACCTCAGAAGGGCGACCGTTGATATCAATCTGGGCAGCTTTCACCTTTGGGTGGCCCGTATTTAATATTTCAGAGCGAATTTCAGCCATGGTTGCTTGAGTTTGGCTTCTCGTATTCGAGAACAAAACCCATAATTGAAACAATTAATGCGCCAACGGCGATAAGCGTCATCCACCAACCAATTACAAGACCAAGTCCAACTGCAGTTGCAGAAGCGGCAACTGGAAGAGGCCACCATGAGTGTGGGCTGAAAAATCCCAATTCACCGGCGCCATCCGCAATTTCTGCGGTCAAGTTATCTTCTGGAAGGACGCCTCCGGTTCGGCGATTGGAGAACCAGAAGTAGTAACCAATGATCAATGCCAATCCGGCGCTCAACGCAAGTGCGGTAATGCCGACTGGCTCATTTGCCATCTGCCAATACACGACGGTTACAAGCGCGTAGAAAAAGAAGAGGAAGAGAAATAGCTGGTAGCCAAATTTCATTTCTTATGTCCATCTTCAATGGCGGCATGCTCTGGATGATGGAGATCAAAGGCGGGTCGCTCCGACCGGATACGAGGCATCGAGTAGAAATTGTGTCGCGGAGGCGGACAAGAGGTTGCCCACTCCAAGGATGCGCCATAACCCCATGGATCATCTACTCCAACTTTGGGAGCGCTCCTGGTGATCCAAACATTAATGAAGAATGGAATCATCGAAAGTGCAAGTAAAGCCGCTCCGACGGTTGAAACCATATTCATAAATGTAAATCCATCGGTCGCGAGATAGTCAGCGTATCGGCGTGGAAAACCTTTTATACCTAACCAGTGTTGAATCAAGAAGGTGGTGTGGAAGCCAATAAATAGCGTCCAGAAATGAACCTTTCCGAGCGTTTCATTTAACATCCGTCCGGTCATCTTTGGCCACCAGAAATAGAACCCTCCAAACATCGCGAAGACCACGGTTCCAAAGAGAACATAATGGAAGTGAGCAACAACGAAGTAAGAAGCGGAAACTGCAAAATCAAGCGGCGGGCTCGCCAATATAACGCCGGTGAGTCCGCCTAGAAGGAAGGTAATCAAAAAGCCCATTACAAAGAGCATCGGAGTCTCAAAAGTCAGCGAGCCCCGCCACATAGTTCCAATCCAGTTGAAGAATTTAACGCCGGTAGGGACAGCAATCAGGAATGTCATAAATGAGAAGAATGCTAGGGAGACCTGGCCGGTTGCGTACATATGGTGGGCCCAAACTGCAACTGAGAGTGCGGCGATTGCAATAGTTGCGGCAATCAAACCTTTGTAACCGAAAATTGGTTTTCTGCTAAATACCGGGAGGATTTCAGTCGCAATTCCAAAGAAGGGAAGGGCGAGAATGTAAACCTCGGGGTGGCCGAAGAACCAGAAAAGATGTTGGAAGAGCATGGCGCCGCCATTTGCGGGATCAAATATGTGGGAGCCAAATAGTCGGTCCGATTCCAATCCAAGAAGTATTGCTGCAAGTGGCGGGAAGGCAATTAACACCAAGATTGAAGTCAAAAGCACGTTCCAAGTAAAAATCGGCATTCTAAACATAGTCATGCCCGGTGCGCGCATCGTGAAGATTGTTGTTACAAAATTTACGCCACCCAAAATGGTTCCAAGTCCGCTAACGGCTAATCCCATAATCCAAAGATCGGCGCCGATTCCAGGTGAATATATGTGGTTCGAGAGTGGTGCGTATGCAGTCCAACCAAAAGATGCTGCGCCACCTGGAGTTAAGAATCCAGCAGTAGCGACGGTTGCGCCAAATAGATAGAGCCAATACGAGAGCATGTTCAGTCGCGGGAAGGCGACGTCAGCTGCACCGATTTGCAGCGGCATTATTACGTTTGCAAAGCCAACGAATAACGGAGTAGCAAACATCAGAAGCATGATCGTGCCATGCATCGTGAAAACTTGGTTGTACTGCTCTGAACTTAGGAATTGCAGTCCAGGCTGGGTCAATTCGGCGCGAATCGCTAGCGCAAGCAGACCGCCAATCAAGAACCACACAAATGAGGTGATTAAATAAAGATAACCAATTACCTTATGATCTGTTGTAGTGAGGATTTTTACGGCGAGTTGGCCCTTAGTGAGCTTTCTTGGCGGAATATATTCGCGCTCTTCTGGTTTTGTTGCATAAGTTGTCATGCGCCAGCTCCCGCCTTGAGGTTATCAATATAAGCCTGATATTCAGCAGGCGTCACCACTTTTACTGTGAAAAGCATTTGAGAGTGTTGTCTTCCGCAGAGAATGTTGCATCGTCCCGGATAGGTACCAAGTTCGTTAGCAGTAAATTCAACTTGATTTTCGACTCCAGGAATATTTTGAATCTGCATCATAAATGCTGGAACCCAGAATCCGTGAACCACATCTGAGGCGGTAATTTTGAATCGAACTTTCTCTCCTTGAGGCATGTAGAGAGTTGGCGGCTGCGCTGGAGTTCCGGTAACCGTGGTTCCCGGCCCCGCTTCTTTATATGTAAATTGCCATGACCATTGGATCGCATTCACCGTAACATCGTGAACGTCTGTTGCAGTTATCGGCGAAACCTCTTTGATGGCATTTTGGGCTCTTGCGGTATATCCAAAGAGAACTGCGATAATTAAGAAAGGAATTACGGTGTACGCAATTTCAATTGGAATGTTGTACTGGAACTGTTTAGGAAACTTCTCATCTTTTTTACGATGAAAAATTGCCGGCCAGATGATCAATATCATGGTGAATACGCCAACTAATGCGGCGGCGATCCAAGCTCCTTGCCAGAGGGTGAAAGAGTGCTGATTTACGCTCGAAACATTTCCGGTAAATCCAACTCCTCGAAACTCCTCGGAAGAGCAACCGGCGAGAAGAAATACCGAAGCGAACGAAATTAAGGCCCCGAGTACCCGTCTCTTTAAGCGCACCCGCTAAGGATAGTAGTCACTCGCGGTGGCGCCGATTAGGAGGTAGCGTTCCAAGGGTGTCCCCCATCACAAACCTAGATTTCCGAAGTGAACTTCGCCAATCCCCCAGCTCTCAGCAAGCTTTGATTGATGCTTTGGATTTGGCGGGATTAGATCCAAGAAAAATTCATCACGATTCGGCTCGTTTACGAAATGCTTTGGGGCAAGCGCGCGAGAGCATTGCTGCCGATTTAAAAATCTCACCAGCAAATATCGAATTTGTTGGTGAGTTGGGAGTTGGATTTTGGCTCGCCATAGAGGGAATGCTCCGCGCCTCTGAAAACCAATTCGTTTATTCAGCAATAGACCGGCAGTTAATCCACGCGATAGCGAGAGAACAATTATCGCGACCGGTTATGGAGCTACCGGTCGACGAGTCGGGCGTGGTTGATTATGAATCTACCGCAATCTCAGAGGGTGCAATTCTCACCTGGCAGGCTGTCAATAGAGAGACCGGAATTACTCAGTCGCCACCAGCTCGCAACTCGCTCAGAGTTTTCTCCGATATGACAGCAACGCTAATCCCAAGTTCGTTACCGAAAGAGTGGTGCGCTGCAATCTGGGATCCCAGAAATTTCGCTGGACCTGAAGGGCTTGCAATACTGGCGATTTCTGATGATTCAAACTCTTGGCTAAGACCACTTCCGAATATCGATAATCGAAGGAGTTTTGGATCTCATTCAAAGAGCGCGGTTATTGCAACTGCAGTGGCACTACGGGATTGGACTGCAAATCAAGCTGCGCTTGAAGAGAAGTTGTTTAAATTAAATTCATACCTCCGCAAACTTATTCTTGAAAAAATTCCTGGAGTGCGTATCGCTGGATCAGAGATAGGCGATCCGCAGCGACTTGCTCTCGTAGTAAACGACATTGTCGCCGAGCAATTACTTCGGGAGATGGAGAAAAACCAGATACTTATTGATGCTGGCTCAGCTTGTTCCGCAGCCGCCCTATCCCCCAGCCACGTACTTTCTTCGATGGGTCTTGGTGAAGATGGTCAATTGCGATTTACCTTGAAGTCAAGTCACAACGAGGAGGCGATTGAAAATCTAGTTGCCGTACTGGAAACTGAAATCTCGAAATTACGAGCTAATTGAGTGCAGAAACTTTTTAGTTGAAAGAGTCGCCGCAGGCGCAAGAGCCTTGAGCGTTTGGATTATCAATCGTAAAGCCTTGTTTTTGAATAGTATCCACAAAATCAATCGTTGCGCCCATTAAATAAGGAGTGCTCATCTTGTCGGTAACTACCTTAACGGTGCCAAATTCCGATACAGAGTCGCCATCAAGCGCTCGATCGTCAAAGTAAAGTTGATAGCGAAGTCCAGAACAGCCGCCTGGCTGTACTGCTACACGTAAGCGCAGATCATCGCGACCCTCTTGAGATAAAAGCGAGGCAACCTTCTCAGCGGCTACCTGAGTTAGAACGATGCCAGTCTTGGTATCAGTGCTCATCTCGACTCCTATCGATTCAAATCCGAGTTTACTCTTTAGCAGAGGATAATGCTGCCATGGCCAAAATTCTCTCTGAACTCCATCTATTAGGAACTGAGTCAGACCTTTCCAGCGAACGAGGAGTTTCCTGTACGGGTGATCTTCCAGAGCCTAGCGACCCTAAGATGGTTGAGCGTGCCATCGCTGCAAAAGCAAAATTGGGAGATCGCGCGCTAATACTTGGCCATCATTATCAACGCGATGAAGTAATCGAATTTGCAGACATCACAGGTGATTCATTTAAGTTAGCCCGAGCCGCCGCAGATCGAGGAGATAGTGAGTACATCGTTTTCTGCGGAGTGCATTTCATGGCAGAGAGTGCGGATATTCTCACCAGCCCAAAACAGCAAGTAATACTTCCTGATTTGGCGGCAGGCTGTTCCATGGCAGATATGGCGGCGGCAAATCAAGTTAAAGATGCCTGGAAGATATTTGAAAAATTGGGAATTGCACAACGCACAATTCCGATTACCTACATGAACTCGAGTGCGGCTATAAAAGCATTTACTGGTGAAAATGGAGGAAGCGTCTGCACCTCATCAAATGCGGAACGGGCTATGAGATGGGCGCTTGAGAAAGGTGAGAAAGTCTTCTTTCTCCCCGACCAACATCTTGGTCGCAATACCGCTGTTCTTAGACTTGGATTTTCGTTAACGGATTGCGTCGTATGGAATCCATGGAAAGCTAATGGCGGATTGACTGATGATGAAATTCGCAGCGCAAAGATAATTCTCTGGCGGGGCCACTGTTCAGTTCATGGTCGCTTCACAATTGAGAATGTAAACGAGATGCGAAGCCGCGTGCCGGGCGTCCAAATTTTGGTACATCCAGAATGCCAATACGAGGTCGTGAGCGCTGCCGATGTTGTTGGAAGTACAGAGAGCATCATCAAAACAATCGAAAACGCCCCTCAAGGCTCATCGTGGGCGATTGGAACTGAACTCAATCTCGTTAAGCGGCTGGCGCAAGATAACCCTGAAAAACAGATCACCTTTCTGGATAAAACAGTCTGTTACTGCTCCACCATGAATCGAATTGATCTACCACATCTGGTCTGGGCGATGGAATCCCTCGTCCGCGGAAAAGTAATCAACCAGATCCAAGTTCCTGAGAAAATTGCCAAAGCGGCAAGAGTTGCGCTCGAGCGCATGCTCGCTCTACCTTAACTCTCGTGAGCGAGAAAAAGGGAAGACCGACGCCAAAGCGCAAGGAAGCTGAAAAAGAACGAGTCCTAAAACGATTAGCGCCTGCGGCAACTAAGGAAGCGAAGAAGTTACAGAAGAAGCAATCCCGTATTGCGCGCGGCGCTCAACGTGAGGCGTATATGCGCGGCGAAGAGAGCGCACTCCCTCCTCGTGATCGAGGCCCCATTCGAAAATTTGTAAGAGATTACGTGGATGCACGCAGATCCATCGGAGAGTTCTTTTTACCAGTCATCGTATTAGTTCTATTTATGACAATCGTTCCGGTGATTCAAGTTCAACTCGCAGCGATTATTTTAATGTACTCAATTCTTGGACTCTCCTTTATCGACGGCTTCTATCTGAGTAGGAAAATAAAGCGAGAAGTTGCAAAAAGATTTCCTGGTGAAAATCTAAAGGGTGTTGGCATGTACGGCTGGCTACGCTCAACACAGATTCGACGGCTGCGGGCGCCCCTTCCCAGAGTTACGCGCGGAACTAAGCTCTAAACTGAACTAAGCCCTGGGTTTTGGAGATTCGGTTTTGGCCGGATCTTTTTCAGGAAGTGATCCAAGCGCTTTATCAATCTCCTTCATTGTCTCCGCGCTCAACTGAACACCGCTAGCGGCAACATTCTCTTTTATCTGCTCCGGTTTAGATGCTCCGATAATTGCACTGGAAACATTGCGATTTTGTAAGACCCAAGCAACGGCTAGTTGTGCCATCGTTAGCCCTTCGTTTTTAGCGATCGGCTTCAAACGTTGAACTGCAGCTAAAACCTCATCTCGCATCCATCTCGAGATCATTGAGGCTCCACCCTTTTTATCAGTCGCTCGTGAGCCCGCTGGAGGTTTCTTTCCTGGTAAATACTTTCCGGTTAACGCACCTTGAGCTATTGGTGACCAAACAATTTGGCCGATGCCATTTGCTTTAGAGAGCGGAACCACTTCCTTTTCAATAACGCGCCAGAGCATGGAGTACTGGGGTTGGCTGGAAACAAATTTATCGAATCCTCGTCGTTCTTGAATGCGTAACGCTTCCTTGATTTCTTCAGAACGCCATTCCGAGAATCCGATATAAAAAACTTTTCCTTGGCGTATCAAGTCATCGAATGCGCTCAAGCTCTCTTCCAGGGGTGTTTCATAATCAAAGCGGTGAAATTGATATAGATCAATATGATCGGTCTGAAGTCGTTTTAGCGAAGCATGGACCGATTCCATAATATGTTTTCTAGATAGTCCGCGATCATTTTTTCCAGGACCAGTTGGCCAATAAACCTTCGTTAATAACTCGTAGGATTCGCGGCGCACGCCCTTAAGTGCTCTTCCAAGTACAGACTCGGCGCGAGTTCCAGCATAAACATCCGCGGTATCTAAAGTTGTAATTCCAAGATCTAGGGCCGTCCGGACGCATTTGATAGCTGATTTTTCTTCCACCTGAGAGCCATGAGTAAGCCAATTTCCAAAAGTAATTTCACTTACATACATTCCCGAATTGCCAAGTTTGCGATGTCTCATAGGCTGTAGATTAGCGGCAAGTAGCTTTCACTTAACTCTTGACTCGACAAATGGCGGTTTCACTACTTCGGCCTCAAGTAACTTGCCTCTAACATCAATAGAAACCCTTGATCCAATCTGGATTTCTGGCTCAAGAAGCGCCAACGCTATTCCGCACTTGAGCGATGGCGAAAATGTTCCACTGGTTACGATTCCAGCGCGGTTTCCATTTACTTGAACTAGCATTCCTAGTCTTGGAATTCCTTTATCAATAAGGCGCAACCCTCGGAGAATTCTCTTTGGGCCAATTTCTCGTTCATTTAACAGAACTTCTCTGCCCCAGAAACTCTCTTTCTTCCAGCCGACGGCCCAGCCTGAATTTGCCTGTACTGGCGTAATCTCGAGAGAGAGTTCGTGGCCATGTAATGGATACCCCATCTCAGTTCGCAACGTATCGCGGGCACCCAGACCACAAACTCGTCCACCAAAATTCATTATCTCTTCTGAAAGTACATCCCAAATCTTTGGCGTATCCGACCAAGTGGGAAGAATTTCAAATCCATGTTCCCCCGTGTATCCGGTGCGGCAGATAATTACCTCGACCCCTTTGATCTTCGCGATTTGGAAAGACATATAAGACAAATCAATAGAGATGCCGAGTTTATCTAGGACTTTACTTGCGTCTGGACCTTGAAGTGCTAAAACTCCGTATTTCTCGTGGCAATCAACGATCGAAATTTTTCTTGATCCAATTCCGGCCTGGAGCCGCCGTACCACCTCAGCCGTGTTTGCTGCGTTTGGAACTAATAAAAACTCATTCGCTGATTTTCGATAGGCAATTAAGTCATCTACAACGCCACCTGTTATTTGATCACAGAGCATCGTGTATTGGGCCTGTCCATCAGTTATTTTTGTCAGGTCATTTGTTAGCGCTTCATTTAAAAAATCTAACGCTCCCTCACCAATTACTTCAGCTTTGCCGAGATGGGATACATCAAATAGACCTACATGTTCTCTCACCGCAATATGTTCATTTACTACGCCGCCACCTGTGGTTGCTGGATATTCAATTGGCATATCCCAACCACCAAAATCTGCAAGTTTCGCACCTAGAGCGCGATGCTTCTCATGTAATGGCGAATATCGTGGCACTCCAATAACCTAGCCCAATGACCAAGATCAGCGCGAGTGAATCTCCAACATCAGATGTCATCGTTATTGGTCTGGCAAAAATTGAGGGCAAGGGTGGCGTAACCACTGCGGTTCGACCAGTAAGTTCTAATTTCAAGCTTGATGAAAACTTGCTAATAAAGACCCTCGCTGAACTCGGGGCAACCGGGGCAAAGAACGAGGTTCTAAAGATTCCTGGCGTCAACCAAAAACTACTAGTGGTGACTGGCCTGGGAGTGCACTCCGATAATTACAGCCATGAAACGCTCCGTGCAGCTGCCGGAGCAGCGGCAAGATCGCTAGCCGGAATCAAAAAAGCTACCTTCTCTCTTCCGCATAAAGATTCGATTGGATTCGCCGCGATAGCCGAGGGCGCGCTGCTTGGTTCTTATTCCTTCGATAAATTTCGCGGAAAGACAAAAAATGATCAGAAGGCACCTTTAACTGCAATCGAAATACATACTCGTTTTGGCCGAGAGAAATCTATTTTGCGTCGCGCCGAAATTCTCGCAAAAAATACCCATCTGGTTCGAGATCTGATTAATACTCCACCTAGCCACTTAACGCCGATCTCGTTCTGTGAAGAAATTCGTTCACTTGCCAAGCAGTTTTCGTTAAAAGTTGAGATTACTTCCGATAGCCAACTAAGGAAGTTAGGTTACGGCGGAATAATTGGTGTTGGACAAGGATCCGCAAACCCGCCACGACTATTACATATTTCTTACCAACCCAAGAGCGCCAAAAAATCAATGGCATTTATCGGTAAAGGAATCACTTTTGATACTGGCGGACTCGCACTTAAACCTGCTCAAGGAATGGAGGCGATGAAATCTGATATGAGTGGCGCGGCTGCTGTCTGCGCCGCGATTCTTGCAATTGCAGAATTAAAGTTGCCGATACGAATTGATGCTTGGGCTCCTCTCGCAGAGAATATGGTTAGCGATAACGCAACTCGACCGAGCGATGTAATCAAAATATACGGTGGCAAGACTGTGGAAGTGCTAAATCCGGATGCAGAGGGTCGGTTAATACTCGCTGATGTGTTAGTTCGCGCAGCCGAAGTCGGCCATGCCGATAAGAAAAGAAAATTTGAAGGTTTGGTTGATGTCGCTACTCTCACCGGTGCTCAGGTAGTTGCGCTCGGAACGAGGACGAGCGCTGTCATGACTAACGACGACGCGTTTTCTAAGAAATTTTTAGCGTGCGCTGACTCAACCGGCGAATTGTTCTGGCCTATGCCACTCCCCGAAGATCTGCGAGCTTCTTTAGATTCACCTGTTGCGGATATCGCAAATATCGGTGAACGAATGGGAGGGATGTTGGTGGCAGGACTCTTTTTGAGAGATTTCGTAGCGCCAGAGACTCCTTGGCTACACCTAGATATTGCGGGACCGGCCTACAACGAGAAACATCCTCACGGATACACCCCCGTGGGCGGTACAGGTGTCGCACTTCGCACTCTCGTTGCGCTCGCAGAATTAACTGCCCGCCGCTAGTGCTGGCAGGATAGGACTACGGGCCTGGTTTGGAATCGGCAAGAGAAGAGCAGGAGAACTTAGTTGGCTAATTTTGATCTAGTAATCCTTGGCGGCGGCAGCGGTGGTTACGCCTGCGCTCTGCGCGCATCGCAACTTGGATTATCAGTTGTGCTTATCGAGAAAGAAAAGCTGGGCGGCACCTGCCTCCACCGCGGCTGCATCCCAACTAAAGCCCTTCTTCACTCAGGCGAAATTGCAGATAACGCAAGAGACGCCGCCGAATTTGGCGTGAAAGCTGAATTTCATTCGATTGATATGGCTGGCGTTAACTCATATAAAGATGGCGTCATCGCCCGTCTCCACAAAGGACTCCAAGGATTAGTTAAATCTCGCGGTATTACTTATGTAGAAGGACTCGGAAAGTTAGTCTCAAAAGATACGATTGAAGTTAATGGCGAGAAATATGTTGGAAAAAATATTGTTTTAGCTACAGGTTCATATGCCAAAACGCTTCCCGGGCTAGAGATTGATGGTGAGCGAATAATCACCAGCGATCATGCACTTCACATGGAGAAAGTTCCGAAGTCGGTAATTGTGTTAGGCGGCGGAGTCATCGGATGCGAATTTGCATCAGTGTGGCGTTCATTTGGCGCAGAAGTCACGATTATCGAAGCTCTGCCTCATCTAGTAGCACTCGAGGATGAATCTTCAAGTAAGCAACTAGAGAGAGCCTTTAGAAAACGTGGCATAAATTTTGAATTGGGAACGAAGTTTAAGAGCGCAACTAAATCCAAGAAAGATGTGACAGTCACGCTAGAAGATGGCAAGACTTTTTCTGCTGAAGTATTACTCGTTGCAGTCGGTCGCGGCCCAGTATCTGAGAATCTTGGGTATGAGAACGCCGGGGTAAAAATTGAGCGTGGATATGTAATTGTCGATGAAAAATGTCGAACAAACGTACCGGGCATTTGGGCGGTCGGAGATTTGATTCCAACTCTTCAGTTAGCGCATGTGGGCTTCGCGGAAGGAATCCTGGTCGCAGAAGAGATTGCCGGCCTTAACCCTCGACCAATTAATTACGACGGAGTTCCAAGAGTTACTTACTCGGAGCCGGAAGTTGCATCTGTTGGCTTGACTACGGCCGGCGCGAAAGCGCGCGGACTAGATGTAGTTGAATTAAATTATGATTTAGCCGGAAATGGAAAAGCCCAGATCTTGAAGACCGCTGGCTCAATTAAATTAGTAGCGCAAAAAGATGGTCCCATTCTCGGGATACACATGGTTGGTTCTCGAGTTGGCGAACTCTTAGCTGAGGCTCAATTAATTTTTAATTGGCAAGCAGAAGCCATTGATGTTGCGCCGTTAATTCATGCCCACCCAACTCTCTCCGAGGCGATGGGAGAAGCCCACCTAGCTCTAGCTGGCAAACCACTCCATGCACATGGATAATCAGATTACGGATTGGAGAATATGAGATGACTTTTTCGGTGAAGATGCCAGCCTTGGGCGAGAGCGTCACTGAAGGAACTGTCACGCGTTGGCTAAAGGCTGAGGGTGATCAGGTTGCACTCGATGAACCGCTGCTAGAAGTTTCTACAGATAAAGTCGATACTGAAATTCCATCACCCGCAGCCGGAGTTCTGGAAAAAATTGTGGTCTCTGTTGATCAAACTGTGGCAGTGGGAGCTGAGTTGGCTCTAATTGCAGATGGCGCAAGTAGTTCAGCCCCGACACCTGTGATTGAGAAACCAGCAGCACCACCTGTTGTTGAAAAGCCAGTGGCAGCGCCAATTCCAGCGCCTGCAAATACTCAAAACGTAAGTTCTAGCGCAGCAACAATTGTGGCAATGCCGGCGCTCGGTGAATCAGTCTCCGAGGGAACAGTAACCCGTTGGTTAAAGTCTGTCGGAGATCAAGTAAATGTAGATGAGCCACTTCTAGAAGTTTCCACCGACAAAGTTGATACTGAAATTCCATCGCCGGCCACGGGAATTCTTCTCTCAATTGATGCCCCCGTGGATTCCACAGTTCCGGTCGGCGCTCGCTTAGCTTCAATTGGCTCCAGCCAATCCACGCCACAAACTTCTTCCGTGAAAACTCCGGCGCCAAGTGCCCCGGTCTCAAGCCCAGTAGGCACTAGCCAGGCACCTAGTGCGCCTCCCGCGCAACCACAGATTCAAACTCCTCAAGTTTCTGCTCCACAAAACGTCGCGACGACAAAATCCATGACCAAATCAAATGGTGCGCTAGTCGATGCTTATGTGACACCAATTGTTAGAAAACTCGCTAATGAAAATGGCGTCGATCTTGCGAAGGTAAAGGGAACCGGAGTTGGTGGGCGAATTCGAAAAGAAGATGTGCTCTCTTCGGTAGCAAAACCGAATATCTCCCCTTCGCCAGTAATCGTTAATCCTCCAGCATCAAGCCCAGCTCAAAGTTACTCAAAGCCAGTTGCTGCCTCACCGCTTCGTGGGACAAAAGTTACAATGACGCGGCTTCGCAAGGTAATTGCAGCTCGAATGTTGGAATCGCTTCAAGTAAGCGCCCAATTAACAACTGTCATCGAAGTAGATATAACTCGTATTGCCAGGTTGCGCGAACAATCTAAAGCAAACTTCGAAAGTCGCGAAGGCGTAAAGCTGAGCTTCCTCCCATTCTTTGCGGTTGCAGTATGCGAAGCGCTAAAAGTTCATCCGGTACTTAATTCATCTGTTGAAGGTGATGAAATTACATATCATGCGGCGGAACACCTTGGCATTGCAGTTGATACCGAACGCGGTTTGCTAGTCCCTGTTATTCGCGATGCTGGCGACCTAAATATGGGCGGTATCGCGCGAAAGATTGCTGATGTTGCAGCGCGGACTAGAGATAATAAAATCTCTCCTGATGAATTAGGTGGTGGAACTTTCACCATTACAAATACGGGTTCCCGCGGCGCGCTCTTTGACACGCCAATTATTAATCAACCACAGGTTGCGATACTTGGTATTGGTTCTGTTGTGAAACGACCAATGGTCGTAAAGGGTGAAGATGGCGGCGAAACAATTGCCATTAGATCTATGGTCTATTTGGCGCTTTCCTATGATCATCGCATCGTAGATGGCGCTGATGCTGCTCGTTTTCTCGCTACTCTGAAAGAGCGTCTCGAAGCAGGAAGATTCGATTCGGATTTAGGACTGTAGTGGCGCTCCCTCCACAACGAATTGCCATTACTGGCGCTACCGGAATGATCGGCGCCGCACTCCTGGGCCACTTAAAGTCTGAAGGTCACACTGTTCAGAAGTTAGTACGACGAAAACCCATTTCTTCTGATGAAGTTTTCTGGGATCCCAAGAGAGGCGAGATCGACCTAGCTTCACTTGAGGGCGTAGACGCGTTAATTCACCTTGCGGGCGCCAATGTTGGAGATAAACGTTGGAGCAAGAGTTACCGAGCTGAAATATTGAATTCGCGATTACTTGGAACCACAACTATCGCCAACGCGGTTACCCAGCTAAAACCTTCGGTATTCATCTCAGCGAGTGCAATTGGATGGTACGGCGAAACTGGAAATCGCGCTGTTACTGAAAGTGACCGACCAGGAGATGATTTCTTAGCCGCAGTATGTAAAGAATGGGAAGCTGCAGCGGATTTAGCAAAAGATGTACGAACTGTAAAACTTCGAACAGGTTTAGTTCTTGAACCAAATAGCGGTGCACTTGGCAAGATGCTGCCTTTATTCCGCCTTGGATTGGGCGGAAAACTTGGCAGCGGCCGACAATGGTGGTCCTGGATTACTCTTCATGATCAGATTCGAGCAATCTGTTACCTACTAGAAAGTGATATTTCTGGCGCAGTTAATTTAACCTCGCCAAATCCGGCAACGAATCAAGAGTTCACTTCAGCCTTAGCAAGAGCGCTCCGCCGACCAGCTCTATTCCCCGTCCCGAGCATTGCGCTAAAAATCGTTTTAGGTGGGTTCTCAACTGAAGTTTTGGGATCTAAACGAGTGCTTCCTCAAAAGTTAACCGATGCTGGTTTTGTCTTTGATTTTCCGCATCTTGCGCCAGCGCTCGATGCGCTTATTGAGAAGAATTAATATTGAAACGAACTAATCGCATTCGCAACTAGTTTCCCGCTGAGCAAGGCGCCCTGTTGCGAAGGCGTAGTGCGCCAATCACCAGCACACCAAATGCCCGCAACTCTTAATTCATCAACCATTGCGCTCTTAGAACCTTTAAAAGGTAGCGAATAAGGAATCTCCCTCTTTGTTATCAATCTCCAATGTTGAGTCTCCACGCTCCAGAGTTTTGATAGATGGCTCCTCACCGAAAATTCACTTGCTGACTGTAAGGTTGTTGCCGCCACCAGTGTTCGACCAGATGGTGCAAAGCTAGGCGCAACATTTGATAGCGCAATTGAATTTACAACTGGACCTTCACTGCCTACGCGCAGAAATTTACTTGTTATGGTTCCTTCGGCAATATCAAAATACCAAGTCTCACTGTAATTCATTTTCGGCATATTCAGTTCGAGCAATCTGCTCGCAGTAATTGGATCGGTTGCAACAACAACTGTGTCAGCTGAAATTTCACCTCGCGTTGTGGAAACTGTTCGCTCCGTAACAGATTTCACTTCAACATTAAACTCGATATCCAGACCCGCTGCGAGCGCCTCAGAAACTCGACCAACGCCACCATCAATTAGTACTGGATTGCCTTTAATAAACCAATGTATCAACTCTCGAGCCACTCGATTTGAAACTGATGAAACATCAGTTAAAACGACTCCATCTAAAAATGGCTTTAAAAGATTTGTAAAAAGATTTGGGAAATCCCCGAGCGCTTCACCAAAAGTCTTATCTTCAGTCGCCCGGCGAAGATATCCGAGAAAAGATAACTTCTCAAAGGTAGAGCCGAATTTGGCGGAGAGTAGATCAGGAATGAACCGAAGATCACTTCGCGGATCGCCAACTTTATAAATTCGATTCGTTTCAACTATTTCAAGGCCTTTAGCTAATTTGAAACTTGCTAGTCCATCCATGATGGCGGTTTCACGTAATTCGGCATAAGCGGGATTTACAACCTGGAAACCGTTATCGATCGTAAAGCCGTCCACAAAATCCGATGTGATACGGCCACCAGGCCGATCACTCTTTTCTAGAACCTGGACGCTAAAACCTCTCTCTTGAAGAACGCGGGCACAATTCATTCCAGCCCATCCCGCACCACAAATCACCGCCTGCGGCATTATCTGAAGTTTTCCCACTCTCTTGCTTGGTCAATCATTCGAGCCACTGCAAGTGCAAATTCGCGATCAACAGGCATTTGTGAATTTGCTTTAAGAGCTTCTTTTACCCGTCGATAAAACTCAACGTAATTCCCGGCAACGCCTGGATGATTTATTGCCCCTTCGCCTTTCCAAATTTCAAATTCGCTCGTCGCTGCTTTTTTATCTTGCCAGCCAAATTCTTGCGGCTTCAAACCCGATCGCAACATTGCCTCTTGCGGATCTAATTCTCGACAGATTAGCGCCCCAGATCTTCCAAGAAGTCTAACCCGAGGCCCGGGTGCTCCCGATATGGAGCTGGCGCTCAAATGCGACTCTAGCCCCGATTCATGTTTAAGTATTAGAAAAACGTCGTCGTCAGAAACGTTTTTCACGCTTCTTATCGAAGAATATTTAAGTTCTGCCGGGCCAAATAAGTGAAGCGCTATCGAAATCAAATGCGTCTGAAGGTCAAGGAGAATTCCACCACCTTCAGCAGAATTAAGTGACTCGCGCCAAGAATCTAGATTTGGTTCAGGCCGGAACCTTTCAAATCTAGACTCATATCTGAACAATTCGCCAATTGAATTTGCCGCAATTAACTCTTGTATTGTCAAGGTGTCGCTATCAAAAAGTCGATTAAAAAATGCTGTTACTGGAACCCCTCGATTATCTGCGTAATCAAATAATTCAAGCGTTTCGAAATAATTTCGGCCTACAGGCTTATCAACAACCACTGGAATTCCGGCATCAATTGCGAGTTTGGCATGTTCAACGTGAAATTCATTTGTAGAGGCAACTACGACTAAATCAAGATCTTCCGCGACCAGCTCTTCTGTTGATGCGAGAATGGTTGCGAGTGGAAAATCTCGATGAGCTTCACCTCGCTTTTCAAGTGATCGTGAAGCGATAGCAGCGATAAAGAAACCAGCTGATTGAAGTAAGGGAGCGTGAAAATAACGACCGGCTAGGCCGTATCCAATTACTCCAACTCGCATCAGTTTGGCTGATGTTGCAACTTGGAAGGCCACCAGATTTTTGGACCGATGACTTTGACCAGAGCGGGCACCAAGAGTGAGCGAACCACAATTGTGTCTAACAAGACTCCGAAAGCTACTGCGAAGCCAATTTCTGCCAAGAAGACAAGAGGAAGAATTCCGAGAACTCCAAAGGTCGCTGCAAGAACCACTCCGGCTGAGGTGATAACTCCGCCGGTGACTGTTAAGCCTTTGATTACACCCGCGCGAGTTCCAATTTTCTGAGCTTCTTCTCGGACTCGAGTCATTAGGAAGATGTTGTAATCAATGCCGAGCGCCACGAGGAAGACGAATGCAAACAATGGGAACGAGGCGTCGGTTCCTGCGAATCCAAAGACGTGTTCAAAGACCAAGGCGCAAACTCCAAGAGTTGCAGCAAATGAAAGTACAACTGTTGCCAGAAGCAATCCAGCCGCCAAAATACTTCGTAAAAGTAGACCTAGAATTACGGCAATTAGAATTAGAACTGTCGGAATGATTACTCGATTATCTCGCTTTGAAGATTCGTCAATATCGTAGCCAACAGCAGTCTGACCTCCGATAAGTACGCTCTCATCTACCCCTTTAGCGGTTTCTCGCATTAAAGGAATTAATTCTTTCGCCTCTTTGGAATCAGCTGGCACATCTAAAGTTGCATAAAGAAGCGCCTTGCCGTCTACAACTTTTATCTCCGATGTTGGTTGCCTGGTGGCTGGGTCGATTTCAGTAACTGGGACCACGCTCGCCACATTTGGAACACCTTTGATTGCGGCAGAAACAGCGTCGATTTTCTCCAGAGGAACGATTAGTTCTACTGGCGAACCTTCACCACTTGGAAAATGCTCACCAAGTTTCTCTAAGCCGATTACCGAATCGGTACGGGAGGTGAATGCTTCGGTTTGAGAGAGGCCATCACTCTTTAATGTTGTCGAAAAACCAGCCAAGATAATCAAACCAACGGCTGTTGAAATCCAAATCGGCTTGGGGCGACGATCTACAAGATTGCCAACTTTCGACCAGAAGCCCGATAACTTCTCATCAACATCATCAAATCTCGGAATCCTTGGCCAGAAAACCCAACGACCTACAACTAATAGAAGTGAAGGAAGTAATGTCAAAGCTGCGAACATAGCAGATGCAATTCCAATAGATCCCACTGGTCCAAGGCCACGATTGCTGGAGAGATCGCTTAATAGAAGGACCATCAAACCCGCAATAACGGTTGATCCAGAGGCCAAGATCGGCTCAATCACGCCGCGCAGCGCGATTCGCATAGCTTCGTATCGAGACTCGTGGTGATGTAATTCTTCTCGATATCGAGAGATTAATAAGAGTGCATAATCCGTCGCAGCGCCTAGTACAAGCACATCGAGAATTCCTTGAGTTTGGCCATTTAAATCAACAACATTAGCTTTGGCAAGATAATAAACAATCATGGTTCCGAGACCGAGGGCGGTTCCAGCTGTAAAGAGCGGGATTATCCAGAGAATTGGCGAGCGATAAACCAAAATAAGAATTAGCGCTACTACGATTAAAGTTGTACGAAGTAATGTCGTATCAATAGATCCAAAAGCATCAAATAAATCTGAGAAAATTCCACCGGGGCCGGTTACGTGCGAATCTATTCCCGGTACTGATGATTTCATTTCTTCTCTTATGAATTCCACAATCAAAGGCAGTGCAGGTTCATCACCAATATTTTCGCCAGCGATGTCTGCATTTAATTGAACATTGACTAGAGCGGCTTTCCCATCCGCAGATGGAATGGCTTGTAACGGAACTCCTGGAGCGAAGTATGTTGAGAGCGGTTTGCCTGATGCTGGCAGAACCTTTGAACCTAAGTTTGTAGCAAACTCGTTGACCTTTTGAAAGCCAGCTGGGTTACTTGAGGGGCTTAACTCGCCAACAAAAATGAGAAGTGTCGGAAGCAAGTTAGCGCTTTGATCCTGAAACTTAATAGTTATCTTGCTAGCGGCTGTTGATTCAGCGCTATTTGGCAAGAAAGCGGAATTGTCATTCTCTTGAACATTGGAGATCTTGGAGAACGCTTGGCCCGAAAACCCACCGATTGCCAGCCAGGCGATGATGGTCACAATTGCAATCCATAGGGCTTTTCTCGCCTTACTGCGTAATTTCTTCTCATCTGTGATTGTCATAACTCACAATCCTAGAGCAGCGGTAAGAGCAAGCCCGCCTGCGACGACACATCAGTATTGAAAGTAGGCTAAGGGGGTGAGCACGACCACATCGGCGCTGGCGATTCGTCAGCTAGGCGTAGTTGAGTATGAAACAGCTTGGGAATTGCAGCGAAACCTCCATCAAAAAATTGCATCCGGAGATTTGGAAAATACCTTGCTGATGTTGGAACACACTCCAGTATTTACAGCCGGTAGAAGAACTCTGGAGTCAGAGAGGCCAGTAGATGGCTCAAAGGTTATTGATGTAGATCGAGGCGGAAAAATCACATTTCACGGACCTGGGCAAATTGTTGGATATCCAATTGTGAAGTTAAGAGAGCCGGAAAATGTCGTCGGCTTTGTCCGGGAGTTAGAAATGGCGTTAATTGATTTCTGTATCTCCTTAGGAATACCTGGAGAGAGATATTGTGAAAGAAGTGGCGTTTGGATTAGAGATGGAAAAGGTGACCGAAAGATTGCTGCTATTGGAATAAGAGTAGCCAAGGGCGTCACGATGCATGGATTTGCGATTAACGTAAATCCTGACCTCTCTTATTTCAATCGAATTATTCCCTGTGGAATACCAGACGCAGGAGTGACCTCGATAAGTAGAGAATTAAATAGAAATATTGAGACTGTTGAAGTCCTTCCGCTTCTAACGGAGCGCATAAGCGAAGCACTCAAGAAAGTTGCCATTTGATGGTTGCTCCAGACGGACGAAAACTACTTCGAATCGAAGCGCGAAATGCCGAGACTCCGATTGAAAAGAAACCAGAATGGATAAAAACTCGAGCAAAAATGGGGCCTGAGTACATGTCGTTGAGATCTCTTGTTTCTCGAGAGGGGCTTCACACGGTCTGCCAAGAGGCGGCTTGTCCAAACATTTTTGAATGTTGGGAAGATCGAGAAGCTACATTTTTAATTGGCGGCGAACAATGCACCCGACGATGCGATTTCTGCAATATCGATACTGGAAAGCCCGAACCTCTGGATCGCGATGAACCACGCCGAGTTGCAGAATCAGTTCAAACTATGTCACTTCGTTATGCCACGGTTACTGGCGTTGCTCGTGATGACCTCGAAGATGAAGGAGCATGGCTATATGCCGAAACCATTAGGGCGATTCATACGCTAAATCCTGATTGCGGAGTAGAAATGTTAGCTCCGGACTTTTCTGGAAATAGTGAACTTTTAAACCTAGTGTTCGAATCTAGACCAGAGGTTTTCGCTCATAATCTTGAGACGGTACCGAGAATCTTCAAGAGGATTAGACCAGCATTTAATTATGCTCGATCACTTGATGTAATTACAAAAGCTCGGGATTTTGGATTAATCACAAAATCAAATCTCATTTTAGGTTTAGGTGAAGAACGGGCAGAAGTCTCACAGGCTCTGGTTGATCTTCGGACAGCTGGTTGCGAACTGATAACAATTACCCAATATCTTCGCCCCTCCCCTAGGCACCATCCGGTAGAGCGTTGGGTTAAGCCGCAGGAATTCGTTGAGTTAGCCACAGAAGCAAGAGAGCTCGGATTCTTAGGTGTCATGAGTGGTCCACTCGTACGTTCCAGTTATCGCGCCGGTCGCCTTTATAAAGAGGCGATGGCCGCTCGAGCGATTAACAATGGCTAGTTATGGCTGAACTCGTTTATCCCCCAGTGATTGGGATCTTTAAAGGACTTTGGAAATCTCTCGGACTGAGATTTAGATTCGAAGGCCAATCTCATATTCCCATTAAGGGCCCAGCCTTACTCGCTATGAACCATGTTAGTTATCTTGACTTTGCAATCGCCGGAACTGCTCTGCTCTCATCAAAAAGACTTGCTCGGTTCATGGCAAAGCGCGAGATATTCGATCATCCAATCGCAGGTCCACTTATGAGAGGAATGAAACATATAAGCGTTGATCGAAACAATGGCGGACCATCTTTTGTTGCTGCCCTGAAAGCTCTCGAAAAAGGCGAAATAGTTGGTGTCTTTCCGGAAGCTACGATTTCGCAGAGTTTTGAATTAAAAGAGATGAAAACCGGAGTCGTGCGATTGGCTATGGAATCCGGGGCGCCAGTGTTGCCAACGATAATTTGGGGTAGCCAAAGAATTTGGACGAAACGTCAGCCTAGGAATTTCACTAGGTCAAATTTTCCAATAACGGTGGCAATCGGAGAGCCAATGTTTTTCGGCAAAGATCATGATCCTGAATTAGGACTGCTGGCGCTAAAGGAATCAATGGCAAAGTTGCTGAAAAATGTACAAGAAAGTTATCCCGATTCGCACATTGGAGAGCGCTGGGCGCCGGCCAGCCTTGGTGGAACCGCACCGACCCTCGAGATGGTTGAATTGGAGAAGCGAAGGAGAAAGGATCCGTAACGTGTTCGGACGAAAGAAGAGAGACCCGAAAGAAAAGCGCTTTAAAACTATTCGAGATGCTTACGCGCTCGCAAAGGGACAGTATTCCTTTGTACTTTTGCGTTGTCTCGCGGTCTTTGCTCCACTCTGGGCGCTTGGTATTGGTCTTGGAGCGATTTGGAATCGTCCCGGTTATGCAGCATTTGTCACTTTCCCAATAGCGCTTCTTGGTGGATTCTTTTTCTTTACTCGATTGGCAAGCAATGCGGCTTACGCTTCAATTGAAGGTCAGCAAGGTGCTGGTGCTAGCGTTCTGATGTCAATTAGACGAGGCTGGACAGTAACCCCCGCCGTTAACGTAAATAAAAATCAAGATATGGTCCATCGCGCAGTTGGCCGACCCGGAATTGTTTTAGTAGCCGAAGGAGGAATGGCGGTTCGCGCCTTGCTGAATGACGAGCGCCGCAAGATGGAGAGATTCGCTCCTGGCGTACCAATTTACGAGTTAATGGTTGGTAATGACCCAGATCAAGTTTCCGTCAGAAAATTACAACGGAGAATGAAGAAATTTCCGAAGAAATTAGCTGCGATTCAATTACGAGAGTTGCGAGCGAGGTTAAAGTCCATCGGTGGAATGAATATTCCAATTCCCAAAGGCCCGATGCCTAAGAATCTGCGGATGCCAAAACCTCGGTAATTTTTATCGCACTCGTAAGACAGTCGTCTTACTAAATTTTTCGTGGTAACCCCGGCCCTCGCTATCAATCAATAGAGCAGGTATTACAAGCGCTACCAGAAACGTTCTTAGAAATGCTGAACTTGTTCTTACGTATAGATAATCCGGCCAAGTGACAACTCGTATGCCGAACATCCGCTTACCGATTGATGCGCCTCCTAGCGCAGTTAATAAACCAACTTCAATCACAAAAACAACCAATCGGGCTAACGATGGGGCAAGTGAACTTGATTGGAGTGGATAGATCAAAGCCACGGTAAATGTCGCAATCGCCCAATCCACAGAAAGCGCGCCCAGACGCCTTGGAAAACTAGCTCTCTCCCCCATGGCTGAACGCTAGCCCAGCTGCGCGGAAACATAGTTGTAACAAGGCGGTCATGCCTCATTCACGGCGAACATCTACGCTTCAGCCCTAGGACATCGGGGTCCGAATAGCCGGCCGGAAAGAAAAGAGAAATTCAATGTTTAAATCTTCATCTGAGTTGATTAGTTACATCAAAAAAGAGGGCGTAGCGCTTGTTGATGTTCGCTTCATAGATTTACCAGGAATTCAACATCACTTTAATGTTCCTGCGCACGAAATGACAGAAGATGTATTCACAAATGGCTTCATGTTCGATGGGTCATCAATTCGTGGCTTCCAATCAATTCATGAATCCGATATGAAACTTCTACCTGCGGCGGAAACTGCATTCATTGATCCATTCCGAAAAGAGAAAACTCTCGTAGTTAATTTCTCTGTAGTTAATCCCGATGACAACTCACCTTATTCAAGAGATCCACGACAGGTGGTAAATAAAGCTGTCGAGTACATGCGTTCTACCGGAATCGCAGACACGGCCTATTTCGCTCCTGAAGCAGAGTTCTATGTCTTCGATCGCGTCAGATATTTGACTGGTATGAATACAGGTTATTACGAAGTAGATTCATACGAAGGCGCGTGGAACACGGGAATCGTTGCTGATGCCGATGGAACACCAAATCGCGGTTATCGCACACGAATCAAAGGTGGATATTTCCCCGTATCTCCAACTGATCAATTCGCAGATCTCAGAGACCAGATGGTCATGAATCTCGAGAAGGTTGGATTGTCAGTAGAGCGAGCCCACCACGAAGTAGGCACCGCCGGACAGATGGAGGTCAACTATAGATTTAATGACATCCTTCATGCTGGCGATGATCTAATGAAATTTAAGTACATTGTTCGTAACACTGCATGGCAAGCAGGCAAAACAGTAACTTTCATGCCTAAGCCACTCTTTGGTGATAATGGTTCTGGAATGCACTGCCATCAATCACTTTGGAAAGATGGAAAACCACTCTTCTGGGGTGATGGCTACGCAAACCTTTCTGACGTTGCACGTTGGTACATCGGTGGACTTCTAAAGCATGCGCCATCGCTACTGGCCTTCACTAATCCGACCGTGAACTCTTACAAACGTCTAGTTCCAGGTTATGAAGCTCCAGTGAATTTGGTTTACTCTGCACGAAATAGATCAGCTTGTATCCGTATTCCAATAACCGGATCCAGCCCGAAGGCAAAGCGAATCGAATTCCGTTGCCCAGATCCATCGTCTAATCCATATCTAGCATTCTCCGCGATCTTGATGGCAGGTCTAGATGGAATTACCAACAAGATCGAGCCGCCGGCTCCAGTTGATAAGGATCTTTATGAATTGCATGGCGATGAGGCCAAGTCGATCCCACAAGTTCCCGGTTCGCTAGATGCCGTAATAGATAGTTTGGAAGCCGATCACGAATTCCTCACTAAGGGTGGCGTCTTCACTAAAGACTTAATCGAGACATGGATTAACTGGAAACGTCAATCAGAAATTGATTACGTTCGCCTAAGGCCGCACCCAGCTGAATTCGAACTCTATTTCGACATCTAAATCAGCCAACATTACGCAACCGCGCCACAAGTGGCGGGTGGGTGTAATTGAAGGCGACGTATAGTGGATGTGGAGTCAAATTTGAAAGGCTGTCTGTAGATATCTTGGAGAGCGCCGAGCGCATCGGCGCTCTCTTGTAAGTTTCAGCGGCAAATGTGTCTGCGGCTAATTCATTTTTCCGAGATAACGAGTTATTTAATAGGCCAAGCAATATTTGGAGCGGCGTCAACAAGATAAAGAAAGTCAAGGCCGAGAGGTGGAAACTTGGGGTTTCGGCTCCGAGCGCAACTGATAATTCTTCATATTGCAAAGCCCAGCCAAATAAGGCAAATATGGCGAAGGTTTGAAAATTAGAAGCTATAAAAGATGCCAGCGTGTGACGCTTCTTGTAATGGCCGATTTCATGTGCGAGCACGGCGACGATTTCATCTTGAGTTAATTTCGAAATCAAAGTGTCAAATAGGACGATGGTTTTACTCTTACCTAGACCGCTAAAAAATGCGTTTGCCTTGGTAGAGCGTTTAGATCCATCCATCACATATAAATTCTTAAGAGAATATCCCTGGCTATCGCAATAGTTTGAGATAGCTGTCTTTAAGGCACCATTTGGTAGCGGAGTTAATTTATTAAAGAGAGGAAGAATTAATTTGGTGCCAAACATGAACATGAATAGTGAGACCGCAGCAACCAAGAACCAGGCATAAATCCAAAAGCTCTCTTGGAATTCTTGGTAGAGCCAGATCACTAGAGCCAATACTGGGCCCCCGATGACGAGGCTGACCAAAGTGCCTTTAATTGAGTCACTTATGAACAATTTTGGAGTGGTTTTATTAAATCCGTATCGCTTTTCTATTGAAAATGTGGAGTAAAGAGTGAAGGGAAGGGATATCCACCAAGAAATTACGGAGAGAAGCCCAATAAAAATTAGTGAAATTATCAACTCATTATTTATCGAGTTCGATATAAATCTATCCAGTTCCGCAAACCACCCGAAAGTGAGAGCCAAGATCAAAAGTGAGAGTGAAAATGCTCCCGAAATTAGGCTTAACCGATTTCGCTCGGCGCCGTAACTAATAGATTTTTCCCGTCCTGACTTGTCGTATAAATCAGCGACCAAGGGATCAGGTTTTTTTAGCGCGCTTCCTTGATTCAACTGTTCAAGCGATGCTTCTAATATGAAGGCAGCAACCAAGATAAGTACGATAATTTCAATCATGCTTCCCGTCTCCTTTTACTTTCGCTAGTTACGACAACCAACACTCCTAGGATAATAATGATGCCTCCAATTGCGTAATTGAAGGTAATTATCTCTTCTAGAAATAGAACACCTAACAACACAGCAATCACTGGATTTACGTAAGCATAGGTGGCCACGAGCGAGACTGGAGCGTTGACTACGAGCCAGAGGTAAGCGGTAAAGGCGATAATCGAGCCAACAATTACTAGATAGGCAAACCAGAACCAAGATTCAAATGAACTTTCCGAAAATTCGGAAAATCTCTCACCGTATATATAGCCCGCTAAAAGTAGAGCGATTCCAGCTGCTGTCATTTCAATTGCAGTAAAGAGAAGTAGATTCTTTGGCAATTGAAGTTTGGGGGCTATAAATGTAGAAAACGCCCAGATAAAGTTTCCGATAACAACCAGAAACATATAGAAGATAACTTCGTCAGAATTTGAGCTACTAATGGGTTTAATGCCACCCGGCTGAACAAGAATGATGACCCCAAGAAAACCAACTAACGTCCCAATCCAAGTCGAACCAGGAATTCTTTCTCGACTTAGCGTTCGAAAAAGAACTACCCACAAAGGCAGTGCTGCGATTATCAAGGAAGCCACACCCGTTGGGATGTGTTTCTCAGCGATTGCCACCGTCCCGATTCCCAGTGCCAAAGCTCCGATACCGAGTGAAGATGCTGTTAGATATTCACGTCGTGGTATCCGAAATATATTTCGGCCATGAGAAATTAGTAGATAGAGAAATATTAAAACTGAGGCCGTAAGAAATCGGACGCCCATGGAAAGTAAAGGTGGCATCGTCTCGACGACCTTGGCGATACCGAAATAGGTCGATCCCCAGACGACGTATACCGTCCAGAGCGAGAGCCAGGTCCTGGTTCTCAAACTCATCCGGCTCACGCCTTAAATCTAGGGGGAAACACGAAGGTGTTTTCGCGATATCTTTGCAGATGCAAACGATTTGCAATAAGATCGGTATATGGATTCCAAGATGAGCCTCAGGCAACACCTCAAATTCAGCCGAGAGGAAATACCTTCGCTGATTGGAATTTTCGGAACAGTGATTGCGCTGCACGTAATTGGTTGGGGACTCTTCTTCTATTACAACTCAAATCCGGAATATCACGCACTTACTAATTCCACCGGAGTATTGGTTTACGCCGGCGCTGGTGCACTCGCCTACTCGTTTGGCTTGCGCCATGCCTTCGATGCCGATCACATCGCGGCGATAGATGACACCACTCGCCTCATGTTGGCGAAAGGGAAAAATCCCCTCGGAGTTGGTCTCTATTTTTCACTTGGTCACTCAACAGTTGTGCTCGCCCTTTCAATCGGCGTTGCATTTGCAGCTCAAAAGGCAGTGCAATTTCAAGAAGGTTTTGCGGAAACGGGCGGAATTATTGGAACATCTGTCTCCGGTTTCTTCCTTTATTTAATTGGAATATTAAATCTCATCATTCTTGTGGGAATAATTGATGTTTGGCGGAAAGCTAAATCTGGAAAATTTGCTCATGATCATCTCGAAGATTTACTAAACGATCGAGGGTTAATGCGCCGAATATTTCGCGGTAAATTTAAGAAAGGTTTTGATAACTCTCGACAAATCTACCCAGTAGGAGTCCTATTCGGCCTGGGTTTTGATACCGCAACTGAAGTTGCGATTTTAGGCTTATCAGCGACAGCGGCAATTGGAACTATTGGCGGGGTCTTGCCTCCGTTAGCAATAATTGCACTTCCTATTATTTTTGCGGCTGGAATGTCGCTTATGGACGCTTTGGATGGCGTATTTATGACAAAGGCATACGGCTGGGCATTTACCTCTCCATTGCGAAAGATTTACTACAACTTAACAACAACGTCTATTTCAATTTTTGTGGCTTTAGTTATTGGCACCATACAAATTATCAATGTTCTCGCCGCAAAAACTGATATTGAGACTCTGCCGGGCTTTAAACAGATTGCTGAGATTGATTTGGGCGGAATTGGCTTTTTTATCGTTGCTAGTTTTGTTGCGGCCTGGCTTCTCTCCGTTGCAATCTGGAAACTAGGCAAATTCGAAGAACGTTTCCCCTCTGGAATAGCTGAGACTGAACATCAACATTCAGAGTTGAAAATCAAAGATTAAAAATCAATCAAGAAAGAAATCGAGCAAAAAGTCTTTCGTCCCAGGAACCACTGCATATTTATCAAGATCAGTGATACCTATCGAAGCTAAAACTTCGTCATCCACAAAGAAGTTCCCGGTGCATTCAGCGCTTGGGCGCTTCAATATTTCATAGGCAGCATCTGCCAAAATTTCGGGCTTTCGGCAAGCTGCCGTATCTATACCCGGAATCATTTGGAGCGCTGCGGTATCAATCGCGGTACGCGGCCAAAGTGCATTAATTGCGATTCCATCCCGCCTAAATTCTTCGGACATGCCAAGCACGCACATACTCATGCCGTACTTGGCCATGGTGTATGCAACATGGTTCTTAAACCATTTCGCTTTCATGGAAAGCGGTGGCGAGAGCGTCAAAATATGCGGATTTCGCCCAGCTTTTGCCGAATCCTTTAAATGTGGGATTGCTGCTTGAGAGGTCAAAAATGTGCCTCGGACATTTACATCAAACATCAGATCAAATCGTTTTGCAGGGGTGGCTAGCGTCGGCGTTAGATTTATCGCACTTGCGTTATTGATCAAGATATCTAATCCACCAAATTCTGAAACCGTTTTATCTATAGCTTGAGCGATCTGCTCTTCATCTCGAATATCGCATTGAATAGGAAGCGCTGTCCCGCCAGCAGAATTAATCTCTTCTGCGGCGGTAAAGATTGTTCCAGGTAATTTTGGATGAGGATCAGCGGTTTTGGCTGCAATAGCAACCTTGGCGCCATCAGCAGCGGCGCGAAGCGCTATTGCAAGTCCGATGCCACGCGATCCGCCGGTTATAAAAATTCGCTTATCTTTAAGTGACATTATTTACCTCGTTTCGCTAGAAAGGCCATAAATGCCTCTCTTGCCTCATCGGATTGAAGAGCCATTTGAAATAATTCGCCTTCCGCTCGCATGACGGCAGCAACTTTTTCGTGAAGTTCACTCTTAAGTAACGCCTTTGTTTGAATGACCGCATTGGGCGGCTGTTCGGCAACCTTGTTGGCAAAAGTCATTGCAATTTCAAGTGGTGATTCAGAAATTTCAGCAACGAGGCCAAATGATTTAGCTACGTTGGCATCGAACGGTTCGCCACTTAGAAATACCTGGCTAGCAATCTGATGGCCCACGAGCCTTGGAAAAAGTAACGAAGAGCCCGCTTCTGGCACCAATCCCAAACTTACAAACGGCATGGAGAAGCGTGAATTTGGATGGGCGGTTACGTAATCACAGTGAAATAACATCGTTGTACCGATTCCAACGGCGTTCCCAGTAACAGCTGCAATTAGCGGTTTAGCGAAATTATGAACCGCTTCAAGAAAATTCATCACCGGAGATCCTGGTTCAATCGGTGGCTCATTGAGAAAATCGAATAGGTCATTCCCAGCGGTGAAGTGGCCTGATGTTGTTGTAATGACCACAGCTCTAATTCCGAAATCGCCATGAGCTTCATTTATCGCATTTGCTAAATCTTGATACATATCACGCGTAAGTGCGTTCTGCTTTTCGGGTCGATTTAATTTAAGAATGAGGATTGCGCCCTGCAATTCACGCTCAATCAAACTCATCTCATAATCCTACAGATGCAAGCAAGCGCCCCTCCGCAATCAGGGGCGCTGCTACTTACTCTTAGCTATCGCGCTTTCCGCTGATAAATTCTTTAGTGCGGATTAAGGCCTCTTCATCTGTGTATTGCTCTGGTGGAGATTTCATGAAGTAACTCGATGGTGAGAGCAATGGCCCCCCGATTTTGCGATCTAGCGCCAACTTGGCACAACGGACCGCATCAATAATTACGCCTGCCGAGTTTGGTGAATCCCAAACCTCTAGCTTGTATTCAATATTTAGCGGCACATCGCCAAAAGCTCGACCCTCAAGACGAACAAAGGCCCACTTGCGATCGTCCAACCAACGGACGTAGTCAGATGGTCCGATGTGAACATTGCCGGCGCCCATATCGTAATCGAGTTGAGAAGTAACCGATTGGGTCTTGGAAATCTTCTTTGATTCTAAGCGATCACGCTCCAACATATTCTTGAAGTCCATATTTCCACCGACATTTAATTGATAAGTTCGATCAACTTTTACGCCTCGATCTTGGAACAATTTCGCCAGAATTCTATGGGTGATTGTTGCTCCAACTTGAGACTTAATATCATCGCCAACAATTGGAATACCGGCTTTCTTGAACTTATCAGCCCATTCCGGTGTTGACGCAATAAATACTGGGAGTGCATTTACGAAAGCGCAGCCGGCATCCAGTGCGCATTGGGCATAAAACTTCGTAGCCTCTTCCGAGCCGACCGGTAGATAACAGACCAAGACATCAACTTTTGCCGCTTTCAATTCTGCGACAACATCAACTGGGGTTGCTTTCGATTCGGTAATTGTCTCGCGATAGTAGCGACCGAGACCATCATGGGTCGGACCGCGAAGAACAGTAACGCCGCTCTTTGGAACATCAGCAAATTTAATGGTGTTGTTCTCACTAGCCCACATCGCATCAACTAGGTCTTTACCGACCTTCTTGTCGTCAACGTCAAACGCTGCAACGAATTTAACGTCACGAACGTGATAGCCGCCGACTACAACGTTCATCAACCCGGGTATCTCTTCGTTTTCGGGCGCGTTCTTGTAGTACTCGACTCCCTGAACCAGTGAATTGGAGCAGTTGCCGACACCGACAATTGCGACACGGATTTCTTTATTTGACACTAGGACTTCCTTTCCGAATTGATCATTTCTTCGAGCCAAGCGATCTCTCGCTCCGCTGTCTCTAAGGAATGGCGGCGCCATTCCACTAGGTACTTATCGAGACCAACTGCAGAGCGATCTAAATCCGCTCGGAGTATGTCGGCTCGCTCTTGAAGTCGGCGTAGCCGCCCTTCAAGAATTCTTAATCGATTTCTCTTTGATGTAGGACTAAAAAATGCAACATGAACCTCAAAATTGTCATCTTCCCAAGCGGACGGTGAAACTTGTTCGGTCAATTGATCGAAACGTTCGCGTCCTTTTCTAGTGATTGAATAAACGAGACGAGTGCGCTTAGAACGTCCACCTTTAGGAACTTCTTCTTGTTCAACCAGACCAACTTCAGTCATGCGGCGAAGCTGCGGATAGAGAACTGAGAATGAAAGAGCGCGGAATGGTCCAAAAATAGTTCGAAGTCGCTTTCGAAGCTCGTAACCATGTAACGGGTCCTGTGAGAGCAGGCCAAGTAAGGCAAACTCCAGTGACTCCGAGCGGGATCGCATGCCTCTCCTAATTCAACCTTTTATATCGATTCGATATATCGAGTGGATATTAGTCGTAATTTCCCAGTATTTCTTCCAATCTCCCCTAAGAATCTCCGGCGATGAATGTGGTTTTTTGCCCGATTTGGTGTTTAATTGCGCCGATTCGGGCAGAAACAGGCGGATTGCGAGGTTGAGATGAGTTTATTAGCTGCTGAACGACGGCTGGAACTCATTGCGCTCGCTAAAGAGGCTGGAAAGGTCGATGCCCTAAATGCGGCAGAGCGCTTCGGCGTTGCCGTTGAGACCATTCGCCGAGATCTCGATCTGCTGCAGCGGCAAGGAATCATGCGAAGGGTCCATGGTGGCGGAATCCTTATTGATCGCATTCAATCTGAACTTTCGGTGGAAGTTCGAAGAAGTCAAAACCACCAGATTAAACAGCGAATCGCTGAGGTTGCGTCCAATTACATTCCTAAATCAGGAACCATAATTGTCGACGCAGGTACAACCACAGAACTTCTTGCTCCATATCTACGGAATAAATCGAGTCTTACAGTCGTAACAAATAGCCTAAATCTCTCAATTGCTATTGGCGAGAGTGAAACAAATGTTGTTCTGCTTGGCGGAAGAATTCGCCCGGTAACGCTAAGTGCAGTTGGTACTCATGCTTTAAATATGGTTTCGAGCTTGCATGCTTCAGTCTGTTTTATCGGTACAAACGGAATTGATTCGCAGGTTGGATTTACTACTCCAGATATAGATGAAGCGGAAGTTAAGCGAGTCATGATTCAGAATTCGCAAGAATCTATAGTCATGGCTGACCATACAAAATTCTCACAGATATACACATCGAGTTTTGCTTCGAATGTAGAAGTTGATCGAATAATCACTGATGTGGGCGCTCCTCTCGACCAAATTGAGACCCTACGTGGCGCCGAAATCGAAGTGGTTCTAGCATGATTACAACTCTTACGCCCAGCCCCTCTCTAGATTTAGAGTATCAACTAGCTAGTTTGCAAATAGGAGCGGTGAATCGAGCCAGTTATTTCGGGCAGCGTGCCGGCGGCAAAGGTGTGAACGTCTCTCGTGTGCTAGTTCGAATGGGAGTAGCAACAAACGCTTTAGTGCCTCTTAATGAATCAGAGAGCGGCACCTTTTTGGCTAGTGCCGCTATCGACAATATACCTATCAAACCTATCGAAATTGAATCAGGCGTTCGTTTTAATGTGACTCTATTGCATGATCAGAAGACCACAAAGATAAATGCAGCGACTAAAGCTTGGTCAAAGAAGGAATCAAAGAAAATTTCAGATGCCTTTCATGCTCAGGCTAGAAAGAGCGATTTCGCTGTAATCGGTGGTTCACTTCCTGAATCAACTCCGATTCATTGGTTAGCAGACTTAGTAAAAGAAAATAATAAGCGGACTCGTATAGTCGTAGATTCGAGTGGGCCGGCGCTAAAAGAAGTACTGGCAGCATCTCCTTACCTCATCAAACCAAACCGTGATGAGGCAGAAGAATTATTGAACTCTCCAATCAGAGATTTAGCAGATGCCAAGATCGCAGCTCAAGAATTGAGAAGGTTGGGACCTGAAACCATTCTCTTGAGCCTAGGAAGCTCTGGAAGTATCTACTGTTCTAGTGATTCCTTGATTCATATCTTGCCGGCTGAACTCAATGTACAAAACACTGTGGGCGCGGGTGATGCTTTGTTGGCAGGCTTTATCGGCTCATTCGATAAAGGCCTTGAGTTTGCGCTTGCTTGTGGAACTGCCTGGGCAGAAGCAATTATCTCCAACCACGGACTACATCTCGATGTATCGGTCCAAGAATCAACCGTCAAGAGAATCATTTCCAACGGAAGAATTAAGAATTTACTTCAAGCAGAAAGCTCTCGCGTATGAGCCAAAAACAGAATTCATATTCCTTAATTGGGGATATGAATACGGGAAATTCCCGTATCTCTTTTCGAAAAGGGAGGAAACTGCATGACAAACTACATAGGTAGCGCAACAACCCACTCGGGTTGGCGTGCGACCCTACAAAAAGTGGGTGGCAATCTCGCAGGTATGGTGATTCCAAATATTGGAGCATTTATTGCCTGGGGCTTGTTAACAGCACTCTTCATTCCAACTGGCTGGATCCCGAATGAAGATTTCGCAAAAATGGTAGGTCCGATGATTATTAACCTGCTACCAATTCTTATTGCCTTCACCGGCGGCCGAATGGTTCATGGCCACCGCGGTGCAGTAATTGGTGCGGTTGCAACTGTCGGTGTAATTGTAGGAACTGATATCCCAATGTTCTTGGGCGCCATGATTATGGGTCCATTAGCTGCTTGGGTTCTGAAGAAAATCGATGCAGTACTAGATCCAAAAGTACCCGTTGGATTTGAGATGCTCATCAGTAACTTCTCACTAGGCATAAGCGGTCTGCTTATGGCGATGTTGGGTTACCTTGGCATTGGCCCAATCGTTAAATCAATTAGCGATGTTCTCGGCAATGCAATTCAGTCATTGGTTGACAATGGTCTTCTTCCTCTTGCCTCGCTCATCATCGAGCCAGCAAAAGTTCTATTTTTAAACAATGCCATTAATCACGGAGTTCTTGGACCTCTAGGCGTTGCTGAAGCACAAGAGACTGGTCGTTCCATTCTCTTTATGCTTGAGACCAACCCAGGACCTGGACTCGGCGTTCTACTTGCATTCTGGGTCGCTGGACCACGTTTGATTCGTGGTTCTGTTCCAGGCGCGGTAATCATTCACTTCCTTGGTGGAATTCATGAGATCTATTTCCCATACATTCTTATGAAGCCAAGAATGATTCTCGCTGCAATCGCAGGTGGAGCAACAGGCGTATTCGTAAACGTAGCGCTGGACAACGGCTTGACTGCAACACCGTCTCCAGGCTCAATCTTCGCCTACCTCGTGGTTACTCCGCAGGGTTACACATTCAAAGTACTTCTAGCTATAGCCGCATCAGCAGCTGTCGCCTTCCTTGTTGGTTGGCTCTTGCTGAAATCTGATAAGTCACTTGACCAAGCAGATTTGGATGCAGCTAAAGCACGTAAAGACTCGCTGAAGAACGGTTAGCATGGCGAGTATTTCTGGCTCTGATGTGAAGCTTGTCGTCATCGCCTGCGAAGCAGGGATGGGTTCCAGCGTGATGGTTGCAAATATGGTTGCCAAGCAATTAAAAGAACTTGGCATCAAAGCAACTCATTCGCCGGTAAATCAATTGGCAAGCTCGGGCGCTGATCTCGTTCTCTGCCACCGTGGGCTATCAGGACGTGCGAAGCAAACGGTGCCCGATAAGGTCGTAATCCCCTTTGACATGTTCTTAGGCGACCCCGCAATCGCATCAGTAGTACAAGCGATAAAGGATGGTTCTACTATCTCGGATGGTTAAACCGTTGCTATCGCTGGAAGGTATCCACTTAGGTGCCACCGCTTCGACGAAAGAAGAGGCGGTGGCCCTTTGCGGTAAGGCGCTACTTGAATTAGGCGCAGTGCAAAATGGTTATGCCGAAGCGATGCAAGCGAGAGAGAAGATTTTTCCTTCATACATGGGTAACGGCGTTTCAATTCCTCATGGCACTGACGAAGCTCGTTCGCTTGTGAACTTTGGCCAACTTGTATTCATCAGGTTCGCAAGCCCCATCCCTTGGGGTGATGAGTCTGCAACCATCTGCATTGGCATTGCAGCTCAGGAAGATGAACATGGAGAAATCCTTGGTAATCTTGCCGAGGTTTTAATTGATGAGATTCAACTTCAAAAACTCAATCAATCGAACGATAAAGAAGAAATACTTAGAATTCTTTTAGCAAATTAGCAAAAAGTTTCTCCGGAGAAAGGTGTGAAAGTGAAAGCAGCGCTCTTTAAGGAACCAGGTGATCTCTCGATTATTGAGATTCCTAAGCCAAATCCTGGCTTGAAAGAAATTCTTATCAGAGTAAAAACATGCGCCACTTGCGGCACCGATGCCAAAATTTTCAAACACGGCCATCCCCGCTTAAAGCCACCTCAAGTTATCGGACATGAGATTTCGGGTGAAATTGTAGAAATCGGAAGTGAAGTAACTGGATTTAATATTGGCGATCGAGTTCAAGTAATTGCGGCGATTCCCTGCGGTGAATGCTGGCTCTGCAAATCAAATCGAATGACTATCTGTGAAAACCAATTAAGTATGGGTTACCAATTTGCTGGTGGATTTGCCGAATACATGATTATTCCCTGGGAAGTTATTCGAGTAAACGGTGTAAATAGAATTCCTGACAATGTCTCATTCGATGAAGCAGCAGTTACCGAGCCACTGGCGTGCGTACTCAACTCGCAGAAAATTGTGGGAATTACAACAGGAGACACAGTCTTAGTAATGGGAGCTGGTCCGATCGGATGTCTCCACGTCCGGCTCGCAAGAGCGCTGGGGGCTGAAAAAGTGTTTCTTGCAGATATTAATGGTGATCGACTCGCACTTTCCTCAGAAAAAGTAAAACCGGACGCTTCCATTGATATGTCAAAAGAAGATCTTGCGAATCGAATCAAATCGCTAACCGACGGTCGTGGCCCCTCAGTAGTTATTACCGCGGCTCCATCCGGTGCAGCTCAAGAACTTGCAATCTCAATAGTTGCCCCCGGTGGACGTGTTAGTTTTTTTGGCGGACTTCCAAAAGATAAACCCTTTATAAATTGTGATGCAAACATAGTCCACTACAAAGAAGTAACCCTATTTGGTGCAAATGGCTCAAGTCCTAGTCAAAATCTTGAGGCGCTACAGATGATTTCTTCGGGCAAAGTTTCTGTATCTGATTTGATAACGCATAAAGTCACTTTAGATCGAGTCTCAGATGCAATTGACGCCGTAATGAGTGGAACAGCTATCAAAGTTGTAGTGAATCCCTGACATGTTTACTCGGAAGATGGAAGTTAAAGCAGCCGTGGGTCTACACGCAAGACCTGCCGCACAATTTGCCGAGATTGCAAAGAGTGCAGGCTTTCCCGTAAAAGTTGGTCGAAGCGAGTCCGAATTGGTGAATGCAGCTAGCCCGTTGCGGTTATTAACCTTAAAGGTCCAACAAGGTGAGTCCATCTTCGTCGTATGCGAAACTTCTGATGAATCAATTGCTACGAAATTATTGGACAATCTAGAAGCCTGCATAGAAAATTAACTATGGCTGATATAGCGGGCTACGGAGTTGGCGATCAGCCCGTAATTGGAAGAATATTTTTAGTTCAACGAAATAATTTAGACTCACAAATAATTCTCGCATCCCTACCCAAAAAAGAAGCACTTGCAAAATTAACGGAAGCAATTCAAATCGTCGCCTCTGACTTTTCTAATTCAATCAACACTTCTCAAGATTCTACTTTACAAGAAATTCTCAGGGCTCAATTAGCCATATTGACCGATCCAGAACTCTCTTCCGTAATTATTGACTTTATTAATTCTGGCGCATCTTTATCTAGCGCAATTGACTCTGCAATAAATGATTTTACTTCGCTATTAGTTGGAGGAAGCGCTGAATTTGAAGCTCGAATTGCCGACCTGAAAGAGATCGGCTCAAGACTTATCGACGCCGCAGCTGGTAAATCCAGAAAATTACAATTCCCAACTGAAGGCGAGTGGATTGTGGTTTCTGATGATCTAAGTCCATTAGAAACCTCTCAATTTACATCTGCCATAAAAGGCGTAGTAACAAGGGACGGTGGCCCTACTTCACATACCGCAATTGTCTGTCGCCAGTTGAGAATTTCAGCGGTCGTTGGATGCGGAGATATATCCAAACTCCTCTCCAATGAATTAATCACTTTAGACCCCGCGGACAATGCTGTGTACTTTGGAGAAAGAACGATTGAAAATTCCGGTCCATGGTGGAAAAAATTACCAATCCAGAAAAAAAGTATTTTTCGCCCACTTGGAAATGTTGGTTCAGTTAAGGACGCGGATTTAGTGAGATCTTCTCAAGCGCAAGGCGTAGGACTACTAAGAACTGAACTACTGTTCCTTGATCATAAGAATGAGCCTTCCGTTGAAGAGCAAATAAAAATCTATTCTGAAGTTGTCTCGCACTGTCCGGGTGGAGAAATAATATTCCGAACTCTTGATGCTGGAACGGATAAGCCGATTCCGTTTTTAGGACTTGGGAAAGAAGAAAATCCGGCTTTAGGTCTGCGGGGTCAACGAATATCTTGGATTCGGCCGAAATTTTATGAAAATCAACTTTTAGCTATTAGAGAGACTGGCGCTAAGTTCTCGAATCGAAAAATCTCAGTAATGGCCCCGATGATTGCAAATAAGGAAGAGGCTATTTCTTTCGCAAATTCGGCTTCAAGGCTCGGCTTTGACTCCATTGGAATTATGGTTGAAGTTCCCTCCATAATTGAAGAGATTTCGACTCTTCCCGAAAATATTCATTTTCTATCAATTGGAACAAATGATCTTTCGCAATATTTATTTGCCGCAGACCGTCAAAACTCGTCCGTAGCTCATCTGCTTAATCCCTGGCAACCAATACTTCTGAAAACTATCTCAAGAATTTGCAATCTCTCAAAAACTCGAGGAATTAAAGTTGGTATCTGCGGAGAGGCAGCGTCAGATACTCTGTTATCTGCCGTATTAATTGGTTTGGGTGTTGAATCTTTAAGTGCAGGAGCAGGCGCTGTTTCAGATCTTGTCGCTATATCTCAGGTGCTCTCACCCTCTCAGGCCGAGGCAGCAGCAAACATTGCTCTCAATTCGATTTCCGCGATCGACGCTCAACGTTCCGTTAGAAACCTGCTATCTTCGAAGTAGCGATAAGCAATGTATCCATAACTATTTGATAGATAATTGGTAAATGCCGATTCCAAGTAGATTCCCGGAATATTTGATTGCATCAGTGCTAATCATTTTGGCACCTGGGCCAAGTGTTCTTTTTGCGATTGCAAGAGCAATTGCTTGGGGACGTGCGACAGCCGTTGCTACGGTCGTTGGTAATGCGCTCGGCATGTTTTCGTTATCTATCTTGATCGCATTCGGGCTTGGTCCAATTCTTGAGAAAAGTGAATTGGCATTTATAACAGTGCAAGTTCTTGGTGGTCTGTACCTGATTTATCTTGGAATCGATGCGCTAAAGCACTCAAGAGTTGCTGCATCAGAGATGCTTAGCCAAGGCGATATCAGGCCCTCACATCTTCGTTCAATAAGGGATGGTTTCTGGGTTGGGGCGCTCAACCCAAAAGGTCTTGTATTTTTTGCGGCGATACTTCCCCAGTTCTTAGACCGAGATAAATCAAATCTCACCGGCCAGCTCCTTCTCATGGGCGCAACTTTTGCGATTCTGGCCATCATCGGCGATGGAACTTGGGGCCTACTCGCTGGCACCGTGCGGTCATGGATGGCAAGTTCGCCGATGCGCTTAGTAGCGCTGCGCCGACTTGGCGGGGCGGTAATAATCTTGCTGGGACTCTTCACCTTAATTTCCGTGGCGTAGCCCAAGTTTGTCAGTCCGCAACGGCACAATCTCGCCCATGAGTAAAGCGCGCGAATTTATAAGCCCAAGTGATCTGACCTTCTCCTGGGATAACTGCCACCGATGTCTCTGGCTTTATTACAACCATGGATTGAAAGCTCCCTCATTCTTCCCTCTAGTTGGCGAGCTCTCCGCCCTTCAAGAAGGCCATTTCGCTAGCGCGACATCGAAAGATCTCCACCCCGATATTCCGGAAGGCAAGGTTGTAGGCAAAGGTGGATGGGTTAAATCAATTCCAATTCCAGTAAACGGCAATTCATCACCATTTGCAATACGAGGTAAGTACGACTTATTAATGGAATTCTCGGACGGCACATATGGCGTTATTGATTGTAAATTCCAAGGAAAAGATAATGATAAAAGTGAGTTCTATTCACCACAGTTAGAGGCCTACGCATTCTCTCTTGAGAACCCAGCCTCCGATGCCCCGAAAAAAGTCTCCGTTCTTGGTCTCTTAGTCTGGTCCCCTAAAAAACCAGTTGGAAATCCGAGCGATGGATTTAATCTAGAGCTAAATAGCTCATGGTTCCCCATCAAGCGAAACCCTGACGCGCTAAATAATAGATTGACCGAATTTATAACAATGGTCTCTGGCCCAACTCCTGTTAGAGATAGCTCCTGTGAAAACTGTAAATTTATCTCAGAACGGCGAGAAATTTTTGGCGCAGAGTAGTTAGCGCTTCTTTCTACTTCGTTTCGCCTCAGGTTTCTTTTTTCGTTCAGCATCTAAAGCCTCTTTGGCTTGCGAAGCATAAATATCTACATACTCTTGCCCCGACATCTCCTGTAACTTCTTCATTATCTGGTCGGTTGCTTTCCTCAATTTTTCGGGATCACTTCCATTCTCGACCCCTTGAAAATACATCGGCTCACCAAACTTCATCTCAACCCGAAGTATTTTAGGAATAACTTTTCCAGTGGGTTGAATTTCAGCAGTATTAAACATAGCTACCGGAATAACCGGAGCTCCTGATTCAAAAGCAAGGCGAGCAACGCCGGTACGACCACGATATAAACGTCCGTCGGGCGATCGCGTACCCTCCGGATAGATTCCAAGACACTCGCCATTGGCAAGAACGGACAAACCAGTTAGTAGGGCCGCCTCGGATTTGGATCCACCGGCTCTATCGACAGGAACTTGTCCTAGCGCAATGAACGTTAACTTCTTGAGAAGCCCCTTCGGTCCAGGCGATGTGAAGTATTCACTCTTGGCCAGAAAAGTAACTTTCCTTGGAACAACTAACGGCATGAAAATTGAATCGCTAAATGAAAGATGGTTCGAGGCAATAATTACTGGACCCTGCGACGGTACATTTCTTAACCCGCTCACCTTTGGCCTGAAGAGCAGAGTTAAAACCGGCATAAGAAAAGATTTCAGTAATCCATATGCAACCTTGTCGCCTTGAACGACGGAAGGTCGCTTCCGAAGCGCCATGGGGTTAATTTACGACCCCCGTGCCTTGACCTGACAAACCTGTGACAAAATCGAGCGTGTGAGCATTCCAAATGCTGAGCCATTTCACCTCGCCGGCAATCAAATTGCCATTCTGATGATCCATGGTTTTTCTGGTTCGCCAGTATCAATTCGACCTTGGGCGGAAGGATTACATGCAGAGGGCTATTCAGTTTACGTACCTCGGCTTCCCGGACATGGGACTAACTGGAGTGAGATGAATGAAACAACTTGGCAAGATTGGTATCGAGAGGTTGAGCAAGCATTTGAAAACATTAGATTAAAACACCAACGTATTTTCGTAGCGGGATTTTCTATGGGTGGAGCTCTGGCGCTCTATCTCGCATCGCTTAAAGGTAGAGCTATAGAAGGTTTAATGTTGGTTAATCCATCAATTGGTGATGATCGAATGGTTATGACATTAGTTCCGCTAATTAAATATTTCATTCCCTCGGTAGCGGGTCGTGGGACTGATGTGGCAGCTCCGAATCCTCCCCGACACAGTTATGGTCGAACCCCTCTGAAAGCGTTACATTCTCTTCAGAAATTATGGCGTAAAGTCCGAAATCAACTACCCGCCATTGATATTCCTTTGATGATTGGATATTCAATTCAAGATCATGTAGTTGATCCAAAATCATCGGAAACGGTCATCGATAATGTTTCATCAGTTGATATTCGAGAAGTTATCTTTGAGAATTCATATCACAATGTCGCGCTAGATTTCGACTTACCCCTACTTATCTCCGAATCGCACTTATTTATACGCGATGTATTGAGCGGAGAAGTCTCATCTAAAAGTCTGGTAGATGATGAATTTGATTCAATAATCGCAGGTTTATCGCTTGATGAATCCGCACCTACCGACTATTTAGATGAATTAGAAGTTTCCGGAGTAGAGGTATACCCGGGCGACAATAAACCACTCCCCACATTAACAACGGTTCAAAGAGCAGCGCTTGTTGGAGTCATCGGTGGCCCGGCTTACATTTTGATAACTGCATTTACCCCGATAGACCTCCTGGGGATTGGCTTTTGGCCAGGTGCGATTGCTCTAATTGCCGGCGTGATTACATTTTTCTGGCAGATGAAACCAGAAGCGGACGATGAGGATGGCATAGCTTTGTGAATAATTCGTTTAGGTGGGGTGTTATTGGTACTGGCGGTATCGCTCGAGCCTTCGCAAAAGATCTTGAATTAACCGAAAGACATCGTGTTGCCCACTTTGGCTCAAGAACGCTTTCAAAAGCCGAAGTTCTCGCTAAAGAGTTTGGTGCAATTCCGATAGCGGGATATGAAAATTTAGTTAATTCCGAGGTTGATGCAATTTATGTTGCAACACCACATGCCATCCATTCGCAAAATGCGATTCTTGCGATTGAAGCTGGTAAGCCAGTTCTTGTAGAAAAGCCTTTCGCTGGTAACGCGCAACAAGCTCGCGCGATGATTGATGCAGCAAAATTTCATCAAGTACCTCTAATGGAAGCTATGTGGAGCAGATTCTTGCCGCATTTCATACGAGTGCGTGAAATTGTTGATAGCGGCGCCATCGGTGAAATCATCTCAATTCAAGCCGATCACGGCCAACAACTACCTAAAGATCCCTATTACCGATTACACGCACCTGAGTTAGCTGGAGGTGCGCTTCTGGACCTCGGAATCTATCCGATTTCGCTGGCCTCAATGTTGCTCGGTCGCCCTGAACGCATCCTCGCAAAAGGTGTGATAAATGAGTCTGGAGTCGATTCTCAAACTTCAACAATTTTCACCTATAAAAACGGGGCACATGCAATTTTAACGACGACTTTACTTATTAGAACTCCGTGCCTTGCGAAAATAATAGGAACTTTAGGAAGAATTGAGATTGATAGTAATTTCTATACTCCGACTTCCATTCGAACTGTCATTGGTGGTGAAACAATCGAATATCCCAATCAGTATGTGGGCCATGGACTTCGCGAGCAAGCTGTAGCGTTTGAAGAGCTAATTAGCTCTGGGAAAATCGAAAGTCAGGTTATGAGCCACGCTGAAAGCCTGACAATTATGGAAACGCTAGATGAAATACGCGAACAAATTGGATTGAAATATCCCTTTGAAAGTTGAGATTATCCTTCTAATTTAGACTTTAATTGAGCTAGAGCCACTTCGATAGTTGCCATCTCCGCTTTTCTGCGCATCATGTCTGGAACTGGCATTGAGACTTGGACGTTTAAACTGTAAGTAACATCGCAACTATCACCGTTATCTTTAATTGAATAACTTCCGGTCATCTCAGTCATGAGGTCGGCTTCTTCGAGGGTGAATGAGATTGAATTTGGAAATGCGGAGTAGTCGTAATTTAATTTTGCGCGATCCTTTAGTACGCCCGCTTCAATCTTCACCGTAGCTGAAGTGGGACGACTTGAACCGTCACGTTCATGAACCTCTACGCTCTTGATGGCAGACGACCATTTAGGAAAACTCTCAAGGTCTGCCAAGGTTGCCGCCACATCGCTGGCCGAAGCCTCGATCGTTACGGTCTTTGAAGAAATTTCTGCCATAGGGTGAGGTTACCTCTTCCGATAGGTGCCCACTACCAGTAGTTTTCCGCCATGACTGAATTCTTCGTCCCAGCACTTGAACCGGCGGCTACCGCGGGAAATCTAACCAACCTAATCGCTGAGCGCGCCTGGTTTGAACCAGAGCGCATAATGGTTTCGCGTCCTCTGGGTGATGGATGGCAGCCAGTTAATGCCCGTGAGTTAGAAGCAGAAGTGCGAGCGACGGCCAAGGGATTAATTGCATCCGGAGTTGAAATTGGAGATCGCGTCGCCATCATGGCGCGTACTCGCTATGAATGGACGATTCTTGATTTCGCCATCTGGTTTGCTGGCGGAGTTCCTGTGCCCATTTACGAAACATCGTCACCAGAACAAGTCGACTGGATACTCACTGATTCGCACTCCGTTGCGATCATTGTTGAGACGCCACAGCTCAAAGAATTAGTTGCACCAGTTCTTCCAAGTTTCACCAAGAACTGTTGGACTATGACCGAAAATGTTCTCTCTCAATTATCTTATTTAGGCCGCGATATTTCAGATGCTGAGATTGATCGTAGACGGAGCGCGTTAACGCCGGACACTCTTGCTACATTAATTTATACCTCAGGAACTACCGGCAAACCCAAAGGTGTCCAGTTAACTCATGGCAACTTCCTCTCGGAATGCGGAAATGTTGTGATGGGAGCCTCAGATTTATTCTTAAAGCCAGGAGGCTCAACCCTCTTATTCCTTCCAGTTGCACACGTATTTGGTCGCATGGTGCAGATTGGTTCGTTGCGCGCTGGATTACATCTTGCTCATTGTGGAGATGTCCTAGGCCGTCTCACTACTGATCTCGCCTCGTTTAAGCCGACCTTCGTGTTAGCTGTCCCAAGAATATTTGAGAAGGTTTACAACAGCGCTGAATCTAAAGCCGAGGCAGCCGGAAAAGGTGCAATTTTCCGCAAAGCAGCAAATATCGCAATTGAATATAGCCGCTCACTTGATGAAGGCAAAGTACCTCTTGGTTTAAAGGTTAAGCACGCACTCTTTGATCGCCTGGTTTATTCGAAAATTAGAAATGGACTTGGCGGTCGAGTTGAGGCTGCGATATCCGGCGGCGCTCCCCTTGGCGAAAGACTTGGTCATTTCTTCCGAGGCGCAGGTGTTCGAGTTCTCGAGGGTTATGGCCTTACTGAAACAACAGCCGGTGCTACTTTGAATCTGACTACAGCTCACAAAGTTGGCTCGGTGGGAAGACCAATTCCTGGCACCACAATAAAAATTGCCGATGATGGTGAAGTTCTCATCAAGGGACCAATTGTGATGCGCGGTTACTGGCAGAACGATGCTGCAAATAGTGAAGTCTTCTCGGAAGATGGCTACTTCAAATCTGGTGATTTAGGAAAGCTGGATGAGGAAGGTTATCTATACATAGTGGGACGTAAGAAAGAGTTAATTGTTACTTCCGGCGGAAAGAATGTCGCTCCCGCAGTACTTGAAGATCGACTCCGCGCTCATCCACTTGTGAGCCAATGTATCGTCGTTGGAGATAATCAACCTTATATCGCAGCCTTGATAACGATAGATCCTGAATCAATAAAGGGATGGATTACTGCGAATAAAAAAGATGGCGCAACAGTCGCCGACTTAACTAATGATCCAGATCTTATTTCAGTAATTCAAACTGCTGTTGATGAGGCTAACAAAGCGGTAAGTAGAGCTGAATCAATTAGGAAATTCAAGATTCTTCCCGTTGACTTCACAATTGCCGGTGGACATTTAACCGCCAAACTTTCAGTTAAGCGTCACGTAGTTCAAAAGGAGTTTGCTTCCGAGATCGCAGAGCTCTTTGCCTGATCGTTTGGACCTTGCGCGCCGACTCCATGACGGGCCGGCGCAGCAAATTGTTGCTCTTGGATTATCCCTTGATGAGGTTATTTCTAATCCAATTCTCAATGACGAGACTCGCATTCACTTGCGAAAAATCCGATTAGATTTATTTTCGCTCAGTCAATCTCTAAGAGATGAAATCTATCTTCTACGATCAAGATCTTTCATCGAACTCGAAACGTCAATACGCGAAATTCTTGGAGATATAAGAATTAATATTGAATTGCCGAAATTAATATTAAATCAATTCAAAGAAGATGCAATTGTGCGATCAATTAGTGAAATAGCTCGTAACAGCGCGCGTCACTCCGGATGTGATGAATTTAATCTAAGCTCACAGGTTAGTGGAAATACTTTGATCATTGAAATTTCTGACAATGGAGTCGGTGGAATCTCTCACTCTGAGCGAACCTTTGGTATCCATTCCATCACTGAAGCAATTGAAGTTATCGGCGGTACGGTTACCTGGGAATCTGACGGCGCGGGGTCTCGCTATAGATTGATTATTGGTTTGGAATGAGCATTCGAATTCTGGTCGTTGACGATCACATTTTGGTGAGGGAAGGTCTTCGCAGAGCGCTCTCTCGAGAGAAAGAATTCTCCGTAGTTGGCGAAGCAGCCACTAAACGAGAGGCCTTGGTGCAAATTCCTCATCACAGTCCGGATGTACTTGTTGTAGATCTTCATCTACCTGATGGAAATGGACTCGAAGTGATTGCATGGGCAAGAGCTCTCTCACAGCAAATGGGTATCGTTGCATTAACTTTCTCTAAATTTCCGGAACACATATTGGCATGTATGGAATCTGGAGCGAGTTCTTACGTTGATAAATCCGCGCCGATCAGTGAATTAATTACGGCAATTAGGTCAAGTTCGACTAACCCACTTACATTTACTGCTCGAAAAATTACCGACGCAATTTCTCTAAAGAATCAAAGTGTTGGTTTAACTGCTCGAGAACTAGAAATTCTTGAGATCCTTCCTACCGGGGATACCGTTTTACAAATGGCTCAACATCTTTTCGTTACTGAGTCCACAATAAAAACTCATCTAGCGGCTATTTATCGAAAGCTGGGAGCAGCAAATCGAGTTCAGGCTATAAACGCAGCAAGAAAATTAGGGCTGTTGCATCATTAAATTATTTAACTGAAAACTTCAATAACTTATTAAACTCTTCGGCCCAAAATTCCCAATTCCAATTCTTTGTTGCGAACTCTCTCGCTCGCTGGCTCATTGTCGAGCGCAATTCTTGATTCCTTAAGAGCTGGAGAGATCTCTCGGCAATTTCTTCAACATCTTCGCCGTTAACAACAAATCCAGTCTCACCGTGAATGACCGCATCAGGAGCTCCTCCGGAATTTCCAACAATTACAGGCAGGCCACATGCGCTTGCCTCCAAATAAACAATTCCCAACCCTTCAACTTCTAGACCAAACAATCTCGTTCGTGCAGGCATAACGAAGAAATCACCAACAGATAGAAAACTCGGGAGTTCCTCATAACTTATTCGACCTAGGAATTTCACATTCTCGGTTAAATTCAATTTCTTACAGATATCTTCGAGTTCCGGTCGATGAGGTCCTTCACCAATAAGCAATAGTGTTACATCTGGGAATTCCTGTTTAATAATAGGGAGCGCTTCTATTAGACGATCTTGACCTTTCCGATGAACTAGCCGCCCCACCGAAACAATTACTGGAACTTTCAATAAATTCAATTTTTCTCTTAACTCAGCTCCTCGAGGACGGAAATGTTGCACATCTATTCCAGGGGCAATTTGTACAAGTTTCTCGGTTGGGACAGCTTTCGAAATTGCGCCAGCAGTGAAGGACCCGAGATATCCGAAGTTATCAATATGTCTGGAGCTAAAGCGAAGTAACCATGAGAAGGGAGGAATTTGCGCCCACCAAACTTCATGGCCATGGGTAAGTGCAACTATTTTCCGTACACCGTCCAGGCGCAGCCATTTTGCTGATATTCCAAGTGGGGCCGCAGCTCCAAACCAAACGAACTCAATTCCCTTATCTCTAATTGTTCTACGGAGCGCAGCCACAACTCTCGGCGTTGGTAAGAGAATGCGGCTTCGATCTCGAACTACTTCTACGCCAAATTTTTCTCGCCAAAGGTTGTCGTAATCTTCGGTATGAGATTGCTTTGAAGTGTAAACAGTTACTTGAGAATCAGTTAACCGCTCTAGTAATCCTATGATAAAGGTTTCGATACCGCCGGCACGCGGTCCGAAATCATTAGTCACAAGTAATACTCGAACAGACTTTTCCTTAGAGACGGCGAGCTCCTACATATTTTTTCCGACCGAAGAAATTTCCAAATTCAGCAATCTGAACTCTCGCTCCTGGTCGCGGCGCATGCACCATCTTGCTCTTGCCGATATAAATTCCAACATGAGAAATCGGACTACCAAAGAAGACTAAATCTCCTGGAATTAAATTACCGCGAGCAACTGAGCGACCGTAACCAAATTGGGCTCTAGAGGAGTGAGGTAATCGGACGCCGGATTGTTGGAAGGCTCTCATGGTTAATCCGGAGCAATCCCACTTGATCGGACCGGATGCCCCCCATACATAGTTATCGCCAATTTGTTTGACTGCATATCTAAGTGCAATGCCTGCTCTACCGGAAACGGTATTTGCGAGTCGAGCTTGTTCTTTCGAATATTTCTCTCTCGCATCTTCATCCATTGCTTGTAGGCGAAGTAATCTTTCGCGATCGGCTTTCTCCAATCTAGAGAGCAACTTTTCAGCAGCGGCTAACTTCTGTTCGACTTGAGCTGCTTGGGCTCGATAGCGCGCTTCTGCTGCTTTAACTAAGCTCAATTTATCGCCCACAGTGAGTGAAGTGGCATCGAGTCTCTGTTTTGCGATAGCAAATTGTCGTAATTTCAAAGATTGTTTACGAGTTACGCTCTCGAGGGATCCTGCAGCAGAGAGATAAAGAGTTGGGTCTGATGAGAAGAGAAGTTCAACGCTTTCGCCAAGTCCAGTCGATTTGTAGCGAGCGACCGCGATTGAGGCGAGAGATTTTCTAATCTCATCGACATTTTCTTTCTGACTTGCGGCTTCTTGCTGTACTGAGGCGAGCTGTTTTTGCAGGCGACCTAATTCAATTTTTGCGGCCTGGGCATTTTCGCCGGCTTCAGCAGCGTCTTCCTGGAGCCGTTCAACTTCCGCTCGCACTCTTAATAAATCGGCGTTAGGAGCCGCAGTGGCAGGGGGCGCCAGAGTTATTGCTAGCGCTGCTGAGAGCAGCGAGGCCAGGATCTTTGAGCGGGTCATCGCTTTAGGCTAACTGCGTTCCCTGGGAGGGCTCAACCTGAGAGGGATTCCCCCGCCTGGGTGTTTTCTTGGAGTTCAAATCTAAGCGGCGGAACCATTCCTCGCGAGGCTAGTAGGTCGATAACTCGAGACTCCTCGTTGCCCATCGAGCGAGGATTTCCGATCAAGACCGAAACCACGCAGTCATCGCACTTAATATCTCGCACTACACATGAGTCGCAATCAATGATCATGTCGAAGAAGATATAGAGGGGCACTGACATCCTCAGTACCTTTGCGGCTGTGTCGAATGCAACTGGATCAATAGTGCGCGCCAACCTCATCCTCGCGGCAAATGGGGCGACGATGCTTGATGGCAGTTCTAGGCCGTTGAGTCCCAAGGCCGATCGGGAGCGATTTCACTTATTGCGAAGCCAGGCTGATGTGATTTTGATTGGTGGCAGAACTTACAGCTCTGAACCATATCGAGGAATTTCCCAGCCGCTACTTGTTGCAAGCCGTACTCTGAGCCAGCACGAACCAGGAGTTGAATTTCACAACTGTTCGCCCGTTGATTTAGTTGCGATTGCCAAGAATCGATATCACTCAATATTAATTGAAGGAGGGATAAATTTCTTAAACAGTCTCATTCCTGCCAAAGTAATTGATGAAGTTTTTCTGACAAGAGTCAGCATAGATGGCGATGGATATATCTTTGATGAGGGTGATTTACGGCAAAACTACCTTCTGCGCTCAGAGGAAATTCTTGAAGACCTGAGTTTCGAACGGTGGGATATTAACCCGCAGAGATAAAGGCCACTCCAGCTACTGCAAAGGCGATGCCAAGGTATTGAACTCTATGAAGTCTTTCTCCTAGGAATCTAAAGGCCAATATTGAAGTGACTATCGGGAAGAGGGAACCGAGAACCATTGCAATTGAGACTAGACCTTTAGTGGTAGCTACTCCGAGTAAGAAATTTGCGAGAAAATCAGCGATACCTATAAACAACAAAGTAGGTAGATCACCTCTAGCGAAACCGCCAAGCGACTTTGCGCGAAGTGCGATGAAAATACAGATAGTCACTGAAGCCAATCGCATAGTTGTCATGGTGTGCAATGAATCAACTCTTGCCCCAATAGCGATAAAAGTTAGCGCTCCGCCAAATCCCAGCGCTGCTATAACCGCAAAAATTAGCGGCCGAATAGGTAAACCACCTTTTACTTCTGGTCCACTCGCCAAGAAAGCGCCAAGCAATGCAACTATGAGCCCAAATGTTTGCAAAGAAGAAGGTCTTTCGCCTCCGAGAAAAGCGACTGTTAACGGTATTACAGCGGCAAGTGAGGCAATCGGGCTTACTACGCCCATTCTTCCCGTAGCTAGCCCGGTATAAAAAGCGAGTAGTCCGATAAATCCGGAGATTCCTGCAATGACTCCGGGGATGAAATAACCCGAGAAACTTAAATTGGGAGTTATAAATTCACGACCGAAAATTAAAGTTGCAAGAATTGCAAAAACGCCAAAAAGTAAACCGAAGAATTGTGAAACGCCAGTTACTGCGATTGAGCGATAACTCTTGGAAAGGTTCCCAGCCAAGTAATCCGCTGTTCCCCAGAGCAGGCTTGAGAAAAGCGCCAGAATCGAACCCATAACGGCAACCTACCTGATGGCATCCCCACGCGCCTTCCGCCCCAGCCGCACCAATTCTCCTACCCTTAGGTTGTGGCGAAAGATGGCATTCAATTTCAGAAATTTTGTAGTGAAGCAAGAGCGATGCGTTTTCGACCAGAAATTTCAATCACTGAGGTTCCAGCTCCTCAAAAATTAGCTCCCTTTTCTATTGCCTTTAGCGCCGATGTGATTATTAAAGATGATGATGTTGCAACTGGACGTTTTGTAATGCTCCATGATCCGAATGAACAAGAGGCTTGGTCTGGGACTTTTCGATGTGTTACTTTCGTAAGATCAGCCGTAGAAAGTGAGATGCAATCTGATCCATTGATGTCAGATGTCGCCTGGACCTGGTTTCAAGATTCCCTAAAAGAGTCGGGTGCGGATAGCAAAGAAACAAGTGGAACCGTAACCCGAGTTTCTAGCGCATCTTATGGACAAATGGCTGATACCGAACATTCCGCTGAAATAGAAATCCGCGCTTCGTGGACTCCAATTTCTGCAAACCATTTAGAAAAACATTTCCAAGCTTGGGCCAGGCTCCTTGAAGTATCCTCCGGATTGACGCCTCTAGCTGACGGCGTTACTTCCTTAACGCAAAGGAATTAATGCGAAACCTGACCGCCCCAGAGGGTGGAACGCCGAAAGTTATAGAGAACGAAACAGAGTTTTCGAGAGCGCTACAAGAATTAGCTGGCGGAACTGGTCCGATTGCTATTGATGCAGAGCGAGCTAGCGGATTTAAATACAGCCCCCGGGCCTATCTGATTCAGTTAAATCGACGAAATGGTGGACTTCACCTGCTTGATCCAATTGCCCTACAAAACTCGCCACTTATTGCAAAATTATCTGATCTAATTTCACAGAACGAGAGCATCATTCACGCGAGTAGCCAGGACTTACCTTGTTTGCGCGAATTCGGAATTCACCCAAAAAAACTCTTTGATACCGAATTAGGTGCACGCATTGCAGGCTTTGCAAAAGTCGGCCTAGCTCCATTATGTGAAAATCTTCTTGAGATCTCGCTAGCTAAGGAACATAGCGCAGTCGATTGGTCGATTCGACCATTACGAAATGAATGGCTGGACTACGCAGCTCTAGATGTTGCCGTATTAATTGATTTACGGGATAAAGTCGAAGCTGCGCTTCGCGATTCAAACAAACTGGCCTGGGCTGAAGAGGAATTTGCCGCATCCCTGAAAGCAGAGTTACCTAAAACTCGCCCAGAACCTTGGCGAAGGACCTCTGGAATGCACCAAATTCGTTCTCGTTTTGAGTTAGCAATAATTCGCTCCCTATGGCAAGCCCGCGATGAGATTGCAAAAAAGATTGATCTTGCTCCCGGAAGATTGCTAAACGATGCAGTAATAATCGAACTGGCACGTAACAAGCCAAAGAAGCGTGAAGAATTTCTCGAAATACCTATTGTAAAAATGCGTATTCGAAACGAAATTCAAATTAGCTATATCAATCGCTGGTTATCCGTTCTTAATGAGGCATACCGAATTCCTGAGGAGAATTGGCCTGAGATGCGAGCTCGTGGCGATTCCTTGCCTGCCCCAAGAATTTGGCGCGATAAATTCCCGATTGCTAACGCACAACTCCAACATGTTAGGCGGAGTTTGGCTGAGATTTCTGAGAAATATTCCATCCCTCAAGAAAATCTTCTTTCTCCAGAAATACTGAAGCGAATAATTTTTAATAATGGAAAGGAAAGTCCAACTCCTGATTCACCTTTGGCACGCCTTAACTTGGTGGAAGTTCTAGGCACACTCGGGGCTCGTAAATGGCAGATCGATCTGGTGTTTGATGCGATTTCTAGGGCGAGGTGCGAAACCGAGCCTCCGAGCGAGCCCGAACCGCCCGAACCCGTTCATACAACCTCATAAAGTGACCCTAATTACGCAACATAAAAGTTGCGTAATTCAATTATCCGCCCTAGCCTTCGCTTTATGTTAA
>JAGWYB010000058.1 GCA_018969585.1 Actinomycetales bacterium
GATCTTCGTGGCAAGGCCGCAAAGATTCGCGAACGTCGTGGCGCAGATGATCTTGAGACAGTTTATGCCGCTGCACCTGCTGCGGTAGAAGAAGTCATTGTCCCAGTCGTTGAAGAAACACCAATTGCTCAAGAGGCTGTCGTTGAAGCGCCGGTCGAAAGCGCTGAGGTAACCGAAGCTCCAGCGGCTGAAGCCGACAACAAGTAATTACGCACCCAACTCTTCATGTCGCGTAAAGCGAAAGGCACCAGCCTTCGCGAACTTCCTATTCTTGTTGTTTCAGCGTTGATTCTCTCTATTGTTGTCAAGACCTTTCTCGTCCAATTCTTTTATATTCCTTCAGGATCCATGGAGAACACTCTTCAAGTCAATGACCGAGTAGGAGTCAACAAACTTGGAGCGCTTTTCAGCGATATCAAACGCGGTGAGGTAGTTGTGTTTCGCGATCCTGCGAGTTGGCTATCTGCTCCATATGATGACAGCACTGGAATTAGTAAGGTAATAAAAGAAACTTTGGTATTTGTGGGCATTTTGCCCGATCCAGCTAAACAATATCTGATCAAGCGAGTAATCGGAGTTGGGGGAGACCATGTGGTCTGCTGTAGCCCATCCGGCAAATTGACGGTTAATGATGTAGAAGTTACTGAGCCATATATTTTTGAGGGAAATAAACCATCTGATTCGACATTTGATGTGACGGTTCCACAAGGATTTATCTGGGTAATGGGCGACCATCGTGGCGCTAGCGCTGATTCGAGATTTCATACCGATGATCCCAATAAGGGAATGGTGCCGCTGGATAAAGTTACGGGCCGCGCCCTCTTCGTTATCTGGCCGTTGAAGAGCGCTGGAATCCTGGAAGTTGGAAAGGATCTTTCCGAGATTCCCGTCAAGAAGTAGAACGATCGCTATTTATGTTCATCGAAGAAAAATTAATTGCTTCAGGAATTACCGAAATTGCTGGAGTCGATGAAGCAGGTCGTGGGGCTTGCGCAGGACCACTTGTAATTGCAGCAGTCATGCTCCGTAATCCTCATGATCAATCACTCTCCGAAGTGAGAGATTCCAAAGAGTTGTCGCCCAAGAAGCGCGAAGAACTCTTTGAAGTGATAACTCATCAATCAACGCATTACTCAATAATCGAAATTTCTCCCCAAGAGATTGATGAAATTGGGCTACATCGATCTAATCTTGACGGCATGCGTCGGGCAATTAGCGCTCTGGGAATCGAGCCCCAGTATGTATTAACCGATGGCTATGAGATCGAAGGATTAAGTGCGCCATCCTTAGCGGTCTGGAAAGGAGATCAAGTAGCGCTCTCGATTTCCGCAGCATCAATTCTCGCGAAAGTTTACCGAGATAGATTGATGGAAAAACTAGATTCCAATTTTCCTGGCTATGGGCTAGCGAACCATAAAGGATATGTAACAAGGGTTCACGAGAAAGCGTTGATTGATTTAGGAGTCTCGCCGATACATCGACGCTCGTACGCGAATATTTCTGCACTTCTCAACAACTAGATTTATTCACAGCGCTAGGAATTTTCCTACATCTGCTCTTCTTTCATGTTTAACCTCCCGCAATGGCATTAAACAAGAAAGCGGCCGAACTTGGTTCTCGCGGTGAATCCTTCACGGTTCGCTATCTTGAGATTCGCGGCTTCACGATCCTGGATCGCAATTGGCGAATCAAGGAAGGTGAAATTGATATCGTCGCACTCTCTCCCGAGAACGAGATAGCTTTTGTAGAAGTAAAAACGCGAAGTACATCCGATTACGGCGATCCGCTCGAATCGATTTCATCTGAAAAATTGCACCGTCTCCAACGATTAGCTCTGGCGTGGTTAGCAACTCACCAAAGACTTGGGAATCTCTATCGTATAGATGTTGCTGGAGTTCTTCTTGGTCGCTCCGGAGAACTCTCCATCGATTATCGAAGTCGAATTCTATGAGCGTAGCAATCACGCGAGGAATTTCTCTTACAGGGCTAGAAGGTGAAGTTGTCGACATTGAAGTCGATGTCTCTCAAGGTCTACCTGGTTACCAACTCCTTGGTTTACCCGATGCTGCACTTCATGAATCTCGCGATCGGATTCGTTCTGCAATAAACAATTCTGGAAAACGTTGGCCAAATAACAAGGTGACGGTCTCGCTATCGCCCGCGTGGTTACCCAAGAGTGGATCTGGATTCGATCTGCCCATCAGCGTTGCAATATTGAGCG
>JAGWYB010000024.1 GCA_018969585.1 Actinomycetales bacterium
AGCGTTAGCAAGTTCAATCGCAGAAGCCGTATCTGAAACTTGAGCTATGTGAGCTATTGGCGCAAATACCTCTTCGCACATCAGTTGGTCATCTTGAGGAACGTCGATTGTGAGAGTTGGCCGAACTAACCTAGAAGCGAGGTTTACTACTTCACCTCCGGTTAGCACTTTGCCAACCTTCTTTGCTCTCTCAATTGCTGCGGAATAGTTCTCTACTGCTCTCTCATTAATTAAAGGTGCGATAAAGGTTTTCTCATCTTCCGGATTTCCCACTGCAAGCGAAGCGGTAGCCGCTACTAACCGTTCAGCAACTTCATCTCGGCGCTTCTTATCTCCGACAACAATTATTCGGCGCGTGGCTGTGCATTTTTGACCTGAGTAGCTAAACGCTGCTGTGGGGAATTGAGATGCGAGAAGATCCAGATCAGCATCTGGCAGGACTAACGCTGGATTATGTCCACCCATCTCTGCTTGTACCGGAATCCCACGGGAGGTGGCTTGAGCGACGACTAGTTTTCCTACTTTCACCGAACCGGTAAATGAGACCACATCGGATTTAGATATCAAGAATTTCGCGACGTCACCGTCTCCAGGTTGGACTTGGAAAACTCCTTCAGGGAGATTTTCTGAGAATATTTTTGAAATCAGATTCGCTGTGCCGGTTGAAAATTCACTTGGCTTTAGTACAACGGTATTTCCCATAGCTAAAGCTGGAGCGGCTTTCCAAATAGGAATTGCAATTGGGAAATTCCATGGAGTGATAAGTGAAGCAATCCCATGAGGTCGCCTGATAGCCAAGATTAGATTCGGATCAGAAGTTGGAAATGTATTTCCATGAGGATCGAGCGTTGCCTGTGCGTAATACTCAAGGATGCTTACCGCTCGACCAAACTCGCCGCGGGCTTCAGTTAATGGTTTTTTAACCTCATCAACCATCGATTTGATTATGGTTTCTCGATTTTCGAGAAAGACTTTGGCAATTTTTGAGAGGGCGCTCGATCTAGCAATGGGATCTCGAGCCCAGGTCGATTGGGCGTCGCGTGCTTTTGCAATTAGTTCATTCATTTTATGCCCCTAGTCTCTAAACGATGAATCCCTCTGGAAATGGATCAGTCTCATCCAATTGCCAGGTGGCTTCACCCATGATCCAAGCTCGACCAGTTATGGTCGGGACGATGGCATCGAAGTTTCCAACTTTAGTTCTCGATTTGATTCTGCCCTCAAAAACCGAACCTATCCAGGATTCATTAATGAGAACTTCATCATCACTTATCTCGCCAAGAGCGTGCATTTGAGCCAATCTCGCGCTTGTTCCGGTTCCGCAGGGTGATCGATCGAACCAGCCGGGATAAATCGCCATGGCATTTCGCCAATGCAATCTTTCTTTACCGGGAGTAATGAAATCAACATGATGACAAATAGCAATCTCAGGATTTTCTGGATGGACGGGTCGGTTTTGCTGATTAATGGCATCGCTAATTCGCAACCCCAACTCTAAAAACTTTTTGCCATTCTCTCTTTTGTGATCAATTCCGACTTTTTCGCTCGGAACAATTGCATAGAAATTGCCACCGTAGGCCATGTCATATTTAATTTTGCCGAATCCAACAACATCAACCTCTTGTTTTGCTGCAAGTAAAAATGAGGGAACATTCGTAAGAGTTACATTTACGGCCTTGCCATTTTTGACGTTAACTTCAACTACGACTAACCCGGCAGGCGTATCTAACTTAATCGTTGTTACAGGCTCGCGAACCTCGACCAAGCCCTGTTCAACAAGAACAGTTGCTACTCCAATCGTTCCATGTCCACACATGGGTAAACATCCCGATACCTCTATATATACAACGCCCCAATCGGCTTCAGGGAGAGTTGGTTTTTGCAGAATGGCCCCGCTCATCGCAGGGTGGCCGCGAGGTTCATTCATTAACCAGCGGCGAAAAGAATCAGTATTGGCCATGAAATACGCCCGCTTTTCAAACATAGTCGATCCGGGAATCTCGCCAAAACCCTCAATGACAACTCGTGTTGGCATTCCCTCAGTATGACTCTCAATTGTCTTAACAGAGCGGAGCAATTTAGACATTAGGCCTTAAATGTCTCTTTAAACTTCAGGTACTGAGAGCGTAATTTTTCCTGGTCGGACTTTGGCAACGGCAACCTTGGCAATCTCGTTGGACCGCCATATCTACCTTCAAATTCCATAACCGCTTTAATCGCTTGGATAAATTCTTTCTTGCTATCCCAATGAAATAAATCGTGAAGTGCGGCATAGAGCGGTCTTGCTTTGATGAAATCTCCAGCTTTAGCAAGATCATAGACAATTTTTGACTCGCGGGGGAGAGCATTTGTAAATCCGGCAATCCAGCCTGAGATGCCGCCGGTGGCCAGTTCGAGCAAGACATCATCGGCGCCGACCATAATTTCAATACGAGGTGCTAACGAATGAATCTGCCAGACTCGTCGGACGTCTCCGGAAAATTCTTTTATTGCAACTACATTAGAAACTTCATCGGAAATTTTTGCTACTAATTCCGGCGTTAGATCAACTTTGGTGTCGAATGGATTGTTGTAAGCGATAATCGGAATGCCAACTTTTCCAACTTCTTGGTAGTGCGCCAAAACTTCATCATCGTTGGCTCGATAGCTAGTAGGTGGCAATAACATCACTGCGCTAGCGCCTGATTCAGCAGCGTGTTCGGCCCAGCTACGAGCTTCGTTCGCTCCGTAAGCAGCCACTCCTGGAACTACATGAAATCCCTCGGGAGCGGCAGCGATTGCGCAACGGACCATTTCTGAACGCTCTTCTTTAGTTAGTACTTGATATTCACCAAGCGAGCCATTTGGAATTACACCTAGGTGGCCAAATGAGGCCAGCCACTTTATGTGTTCGCCATATTTATCGAAATCAATCGAGAGATCGCTCTTAAAGGGAGTTGCGGTTGCGGTAAGTATTCCCTGCCATGGTTTCATGTCCATGATGTTAGTCGGAAAGTTCACCAAGCGTAACTGCTCCGCCAATCGGGCGGCTGATCTTTGTGCTCTCCGAGCCGAAGACTCTCGCGATGTCTTGAACATTACGATGACATAGACGCCCTTGGCACATTCCCATTCCGGCGCGAGTGAATAACTTAGAGGTCCTTACAGAATCTGCGCCCAATTCTCGAAATGAATTAATAATCTCATCCCTACTTACTTCCTCGCAGCGACAGACGACGACATCATCCGCGTTCCATTCAAACCAACGCTTGCTTACCTTATAAACTCTGGCCAATCCAGTGGCAAAAATTTGTTTTCGCCATCTATCAATTTTTCTAATTGCGCTTGTTAGGGAACCACCTTTACCCAAAATATCAAGTGCGGCAATCTCTCCCTCACGAATGGCTATCTCATGACCACCGATACCGGTAATTTCGCCGGCTGCCCAAACTCCAAGTTTTGAGCTTCTTTGATTTGAATCAACCATGACAATTTCGTCATCTTCTTTGTTCACGGTCTTCAATTTCAAGATGCTTGGGATTGTTAGATCCGGTGTAAAGCCATAACTGATAGCAATTACATCACAATCTAGCTCTTGACCCGTTGGATTATTCGAAACCTTTTCTCCTTTAAGCGGCATAACGGAAATTCTCTTAACATTCTTTGAATTTGTATCTTTAATTGACGTTATAACCCGACCTGTTGTCACGCGCAATTTTTCGCGCTTTAAATTGATTAAAAAGCGCATCGCATCAATTACTTTCTCCGGATTCAGTAACAATCCAACTGAATTCAGCAACCATCGGGACAGCTTGCGTGCTTCAAAAATTCCAACAATTCTTATATCGCTACTTGGATTACTACTCGATGATTGCTGGATAGATTTCTGAAGGGATTCGATTACCGGGAATAAAAATGGTCCGGAGCCTGCGACAACAATTCTTTCTCCAGGAATTAGCCCTTGGCCCTTAATTAATGACTGCAGCGCTCCGGCGGTCATGACTCCCGGCAAGGTCCAACCAGGGATTGGTAGCGGGCGTTCAATGGCGCCAGTTGCGATTAATAGTGCGTCATAGGTACGTTCAATAGTTCTACCATTTTGAATTGCGTAAATCGTATGACCAGATTTTTCACTTTCAATCTGCCAGATGCTGCATTCAAATAGCCAATTTAACCTTGAACTAGTTAATGTAGTTTTAAAACTTTCCGCGGGGAACGGTTCATTCTTCGCGTGCCTCCAATACTGTCCGCCAGCGCGAGGATATTGGTCAAAAACATCAACAGAGACAGAATGCTCGCTGAGTATGCGAGCTGCAGCTAGTCCTGCTGGCCCAGCCCCCACAATCGCAATTTTCAATTCACACCAAGTTGTTTTCTAATTGAAAGTTTTTCGTCCGCCTCCAACAAGCAAGCTCGTTGGTTTATTTCTCCATTAACTACCACGATGCAATCAAAACAATGTCCAATTCCGCAGAAAAGAGATCGATCCTCTTTAGTTTTTCTGGTTTCTCTAAAACGCCACTTACCGGCTCTAAGTAAGGCCGCAGCGACGGATTCACCGTCATGAAAGGGAATATTTTCGTCATCGAATTTGAAATGCTTCATAAATAGGCCATCTGAAATCTTGCGGGGGAAAAGGGTTCAGGATTCACAATTGGAATTTCATTCTTGATTAATTGGGCAATTACTTTTCCGCTTCCTGCGGATAGACCTATGCCTGCACCTTCATGGCCAGCGCAGTGATAAAGCCCTGGGATTAATGAATCGGCTCCAATTACTGGGAGGTGATCTGGAGAGTATGGACGGAAACCGTTGTAAACCCGAAGTAGTTGAGCACCGGCAAGGATTGGAAATAGCGAAGTTGCTTGGCGCGCTAGTCGCTGTATTACGGAAACGCTAATGGACTTATCAAATCCAACTCGCTCTCTACTTGCTCCAATTAAAATTGTGCCGCTTTGAGTACCTTCAATAACAGTCGATGTCTGTAAGTCTGCGTCACTACTTGCAACATTATCGACGTAGTCTGAGTCATAGACCTTGTGATTTACATACTTTGGAAGTGGTGCCGTTACTAAGATAAAGCCACGCCTTGGCATAATCGGCAATTCACTTCCCGCCAATCGCGCAATTTCACCAGCCCAAGTACCTGCGGCATTAACGACGAAATCACTCTGAATTTCAAGAGTTGAAGTTCGAACCGTCAGATTTTCGGATTTACGCTCAATCTTTAAAACTTCTTGATGACCAATAAATTCCAGGCCGCGGCGCTGTAGTTGGCGCAGGATGTGGGCCGCAGCGAGCATCGGCTGACATTGGGCATCCTGCGGATAATGCACACCGTTCTGAATAGCTTTTGAAATAAATGGTTCAAGTTCCTGTATCTCTGAGGCGCCAACTCTTTTTGTTTGTACACCAGCAACACTTTGAGAATTCGATAATTCGAAAAGACTTGATGCATCGCCGCGCGAAACCGCAAGGCCACCTTTTGCGACAAGCTCAAATTCATTTCCGAGATCTTGAGCAACTTCAAACCACATGTCACGAGATTTGAGAGCCAGTTCAAGTTCCGGTCCCGGGGATTTATCGGAAACCATAATGTTTCCTTCACCAGCTCCGGTTGTGCCGCTAGCTACTGTGCCGCGATCAATCACAATTGCTTTTAATCCGGCGCGATTAACGTAATAAGCGCACATTGCTCCGACAATTCCGGCGCCAATAATTACGACCTCGGTTCGAAGGGGCTTCACGCCGAAAGTCTGCCAGGGCGCGAGAAGCCTGAAATAACAAAAGTGTTACTTTTCCAGCGCGGATTTACCGAGGCTATGCCTGGGCGGACTACTCAAAATACTTTCTCTCGCCTAAGGTTGCACCTGAAGCAGGCAACCCCTGCTTATTATCCTAGGAAAGGTATACCTATAAATGAAGAAAAATCCTGCAAAGGTAGCGGTGATCGCAGCTGCGACAGCCGCACTCAGCTTGATTTTGGTTTCGTGCGGTGGCGGTAGCGGAGCTCTAGTAATTGCTTCCGATCTACCAAAGCAAGGTGGCTCTGCTGATCAGAGCGCCTCAACCAATAACGCAATCAAACTCTTGCTCAAGCAGATGAACAATATGGCTGGAACTTATGAAATTGAGTTCCGCGAATATGACAACTCAACTGCTGCAAAAGGTTCATGGGACGACGCACAGTGCGCCAAGAATGCACAGGAGCACGTAGCTGCTAAGGATGAAGTTGCCGTCATGGGTACTTACAACTCAGGCTGCGCAAAGATCATCGTTCCAATTCTTAACCAAGATCCAGATGGTCCAATGATCATGGTTTCAAACGCCAACACCAACCCTGGTCTAACCAAGGCATGGGAACCAGGCGAACCAGATAAGTATTACCCAACAGGTGCACGCAACTACTGGCGCGTTGTTACAACTGATGACAATCAGGGTAGCGCTGCAGCTCAGTTTGCGAAGAGCCTTGGCGTAAAGAAAGTTTATGTTTTGAACGATCGTCAGACATATGGTCAAGGCGTTGCTCAAGCATTCACTACTGCTGCAAAGGCACTTGGACTAACAATTCTTTCTGATGGTCCTGCAGGCGAAGGTTGGGATGATAAGGCTCCAAACTATGAAGCCCTCTTCACAAAGATTGCTGCACTTAAGCCAGATATGGTTTACGTCGGCGGTATCTTCGACCTAAATGGTGGCCAACTTGTTAAGGACAAGGTCAAGTACCTTGGAGATAACAACAAGGTTAAATTCATGATGCCAGACGGCTTCACCGGTTATCCAGACTTCTTGGCATTGCCAGAAGCTGCCGGCGCTTATCTTTCATTTACTGGTCTTTCAATCGATCAGTTCCCAACAGGTGGCGCAGCCGAGAAGTTCCAGGCTGATTACCTCGCCGAGTATGGAGTTGCTCCTACGAGCTCATTCTCCGTATACGGTGCAGCAGCAGCCCAGGCAATCTTGGATGCGATTTCACGCTCTGATGGAACCCGCAAGGGAGTCTACGAAGCGATGAAGACAACCGTAATTCCTGCAGACAAGTCAGTCGTTGGTACCGAACTTAAGTTCGATGCAAACGGCGATATCTTGTCCAAGGACATCACGATTTTGATCGTCAAGGATGGCAAAGAAACCTTCCAAGACAAGATCACAATCAAGTAGTAGTACCTAAGAATCTTGGGTAGTCGACATCGACTACCCAAGGTTTTCTTTAGTAATAAATAACTGAAAAAATAGGAGCCTCACGTGGCGAAAGTCGCCGAACTTCAGAAGTTCAAAGGAACAAGAGGCCAGATTCGCCGCCAAAGAGTTGAGCGAATCGGCGCGATAATTATTTCGCTAGTTTTGGCGCTTTGGATGTTGGTAAACATAATTGAAGCCCCATCCCAATTTGCTCAGGTAGCAATTCTCGGCCTGCGAAACGGCCTTCTTTACGCTTTTATCGCGTTGGGCTACACCCTCGTCTACGGCATAATCGAATTAATCAATTTTGCTCATGGTGACCTATTCATGTTGAGCGCAGTTTTTTCATCATTCTTCATCACGGTCTGGTTTAATCAAGATGCTTCTAATCCAGCCGGATGGCTTACTTTTATACTCTGTCTTTTTGCAGTTATGGTTTTTGGGGCTGTGATCAATGTATTGATTGAGAGACTTGCTTACCGAAGGCTACGTCACGCGCCTCGACTCGCGCCTCTAATCACAGCAGTTGGTATGTCATTCTTACTGAACTTCATCGGTTTGAAATGGAACGGATCCACACCGCGTCAATGGCCGACTGTGATACCTAATTTCGATATTTATGTGGCAGGAGTTCGCATAAATATGGTAACCATCATGCTCTTCCTGGTAGGAATACCACTTCTACTCGGATTAAATTACATCGTCACAAAGACAAAAAATGGCAAGGCGATGCGTGCGACTGCCCAGGATCGCGATGCTGCAGCGCTGATGGGTATAAACGTTAATAAGACTATTGCGTTTACTTTTGCAATTGGTGGTGCCATGGCTGGAGCGGCTGGTCTCTTCTATCAACAGGCGGTTGGTACCACTAACTACAACCTCGGCTTCCAACTTGGCCTAATTGCATTTACTTCGGCCGTACTTGGTGGCATCGGAAATCTCTGGGGAGCCGTTGTAGGAGCAATGCTGATTGGTTTTATTCAGGGACTTAACGATGGTCTTCCAATCGCGTTTGGCCAACAATGGTCTCAGAGCGTGGTCTTTACAATCCTGATTATCATCCTTGTCTTTAAGCCTGCGGGTTTACTCGGCAAAGTCACAACGGAGAAAGTCTAAAATGGCCAAACGTCCAATTAGCAACGTAACTCTCTCGAATCGCAAATGGGCCCTTGGTTACACAATTGCAGGCGCACTCCTTTTTCTTATTTATCAATTTCTACTTCCTTGGAATGGTTTGCCTGACGGTATCTACCGAGGCGTTTATCAATGGATGCCACCGGCTGCGGTAAATGAAAGTTTGGTCTACGTAATTATGGCGCTGGGGCTTAACATCGTCGTTGGATACGCAGGCCTATTAGACCTTGGCTATGTAGCTTTCTGGGCGATTGGTGGCTATTGCGCTGGTTGGTTTATGTCTGAGTTCTTCTACTTCTTAAACATTCACTTCTTCGGTTCAGTTGGCTTGGACAGACCAGGAATTCATATCAATTTCTGGATGGTTCTAATCATCGGTGGCTTTGTCTGTGCGCTCTTCGGCGTACTTATTGGAGCGCCTACTTTGAGATTAAAGAGCGATTATTTAGCCCTGGTCACACTTGGCTTTGGTGAAATTATCCCGCAAGTGTTTTTCAACGGAGAAAACTTCTTCGGATTCAATATCTCAAATGGAACTAAGGGAATCGTGATTGTAGATCCGATACCGGTTGGTGTGAAAAATCTCGGACCATTTGACTTCGGTTGGAAACTGTTAATTTTCATTCTGCTAGCAGCAGTTATGGTCTTTATCTCGCTCCGTCTTCGCAGAGGGCGCCTCGGAAGAGCTTGGCTAGCAATCCGTGAAGATGAATTGGCGGCGAGCATGATGGGCGTTCCATTGATGCGTACCAAACTCGCTTCTTATGCTGTTGGAGCCTTCGCAGGCGGACTCGGCGGCGTAGCCTTTGCAACGCACGTCAATGGGGTTTATGCCGAAAGATTCAATTTTGCAATCTCTATTTTCTTACTTGCAATGGTTGTTCTTGGCGGAATGGGCAATGTATGGGGAGTAATTCTTGGAGCATTCGTTCTCTCGTGGGTTAACGGAACCGGACTCGTGGCGTTTGGTAAAACCTTTAATTCCCAATTTGGAACTAATATCGATTTTGCGTCGTTCACTTTCTTACTTTTCGGACTCGTTCTAATTTTGATGATGTTGTTCCGCAGAGAAGGTTTCCTACCTGAATCTCGCTTAAAGTTAGTACTTAACGAAGATGAGTTAGATACGGCTTCCGAAGCTAAGAAGGCAAAGAAATGACAAATGTTTTAGAAGCAAAAGATGTAAGCGTCGCCTTTGGCGGTTTGCTTGCCGTTAATTCTGTTGATTTCAACATCCCGGAACAATCTGTTGTCTCTCTAATTGGTCCAAATGGAGCGGGCAAGACAACCTTCTTTAACGTTCTTACCGGTCTTTATAAACCTTCTGCTGGCTCGATTCAATTCAATGGCAGAGATATCACTGATCTGCCTCCTCATAAGATTGCTTCGATTGGAATAGCGCGAACTTTCCAAAATATTCGTCTTTTCGGATTGATGACCGCTCAAGAAAATTTGCTGGTCGCAATGCACTCACATCTAAAGTCGGGCATAACTTCCACAATTCTGCGCACCCCAAAGCAACGGCGCGAGGAACTAGCAGCTGAGGCTAAAGCTCAAGAGATCCTAGACTTCGTCGGAATTGGGAAATGGACTCATGAATTTGCACGAAATCTCTCTTATGGTGACCAGAGAAGACTTGAGGTTGCGCGAGCACTTGCTCTAGATCCGAAGATTTTGCTTCTCGACGAGCCAACCGCCGGAATGAACCCGCAAGAATCGCAAGTTTTCGTCGATTTTGTGCGCAGACTTGTTAAAGAGCGGGACCTTTCTGTCATGCTAATCGAACACGATATGAAAGTGGTCATGAGCGTTTCAGAGCGGATTACCGTTTTGGATCAAGGGGAGAAGATTGCTGAAGGTTCTCCGGAGCAAATTAAGAATAATCCACGCGTAGTTGAGGCTTATCTCGGAAAGGCGAAGAGCTAAAAATGACTTCACTACTCGAGGTTAAAAATATCGAAGTTGCGTACGGCAAAATCGTTGCAGTCAAAGATGTATCTCTCACTGTAAATGAAGGCGAAATCGTTACCTTGATTGGCTCAAACGGCGCCGGTAAATCAACCACGTTGCGTACTATCTCTGGTTTATTGAAGCCAAAGAGCGGTGAAATTACTTTTAAAGGAGATCGAATCGATGGAACTCCAGGCCACGAAATTGTGGGCTTAGGAATCTGTCATGCACCTGAAGGACGACGGATTTTCCAAAGAATGAGCGTTCGTGAAAATCTTGAATTAGGTGCGTTTCTCCGTAACGATAAAGCTGGCGTTGATTCTGATATGGATCGCGTCTTAGATCTATTCCCACGGCTTAAGGAGCGAATTGAGCAACGTGCAGGAACTATGTCTGGTGGCGAACAACAGATGCTTGCGGTTAGCCGTGCACTTATGGGTTCGCCAAAACTTCTACTTCTTGATGAACCATCAATGGGTCTAGCGCCGGTATTGGTTGAGATGATTTTTGACACCATCTCCAAGATTCGCCAACAAGGTACGACGATTCTCTTGATTGAACAGAACGCTATGGCGGCTTTAGAAGTTGCCGATCGCGCATATGTTCTTGAATCTGGCAAAGTTAAATTAAGCGGTAAGGCTGCCGATCTGCGTAAGAATGACGAGATTACTAAGGCCTATCTAGGCCACTAACAATTACCGGAAAGCAGTTTCACCGGTAATGGCTTGACCGATTACCAGCATATGTATTTCGTGAGTTCCTTCATACGTTAAAACCGTCTCTAAATTAGCCATATGCCTAAAAATTGGATATTCACTTGTGATTCCGGCGCCACCAAGGATTGATCTTGCAGATCGGGCGATTTCGAGGGCAGTTTGAACGTTGTGATATTTGCCCATACTTATCTGTTCAGGTTCGATCTTGCCGGAATCCTTGAGATCGGCAAGATGATAGGCGAGAAGTAATGAAGTTGTAATTCCAGTTGCCATCTCGGCGATTTTGGCCTGAGTTAATTGATACCCCGCAATTGGTTTGTCGAATTGGATACGTGTTTTCGAATATTTAATCGCTGATTCGAAGGAATCGCGAGCCGCTCCTACTGCACCGAAAATAATTCCGAAGCGAGCTTCCGCAAGGCACATCAGTGGCGCGCGCAAGCTTGTCGCTCCAGGAAGGCGATACGCATCTGGAATACGCATACCGTCGAAAACTAATTCTGCTGTCAACGAAGCTCGAAGCGATAATTTATGCTTGATTAGAGTCGCTTTTAGTCCAGGAGTTTTCGTAGGCACACAAAATCCTCGAATTCCCTCATCGCTCTGGGCCCAAATAATTGCAACATCTGCGACGGTCCCATTGGTAATCCACATCTTGGAGCCATTTATTACCCAGTCACTGCCATCACGTTTAGCAAAAGTTCGCATTCCGGAGGGATTTGAGCCGAAATCAGCTTCAGTTAATCCAAAACAACCGATAGCTTCACCTGAAGCCATTTTCGGTAGCCACATCTCTTTCTGTTCTTCACTTCCATATTCATGAATAGCGAACATGGCAAGAGAACCTTGCACCGAGACGAGTGATCGCAATCCTGAATCGACAGCCTCGAGCTCTAAACAAGCAAGTCCATAAGAGAGCGCATCTGTACCGGCACATCCGTAACCCTCTAGATGCATGCCGAGCAAACCCAGTGATCCTAATTTTCTCGCGATTTCTCGCGCCGGCAAATTACCAGCTTCATACCACGAAGCGATATTTGGTCGTAATTCTTTATCTCCGATATTTCGCACAACTTCTCGTATCGCAAGCTGCTCTTTACTCAATCGAGTATCAAGAGCCATAAGCGCATTTAGCTCTCGCGGTATTACCTCTTTTGCCATGAGCGAAGTCTATCTGCGCGCTGGAGTGTTCAAACGATGTTGTACTCAGGACGGAGTGAATTGGGTCGCTGGAATCGATCTGCGCTCAGGGCACTTACCGAGATAAATGGTTCTCGACCTAAATATAAATCGCGAAGAATTTCACCGATAGCCGGACCTTGCAAGAATCCATGACCGCTAAAACCTGTTGCATAGAAGTATCTAGAAACTTTCGAATATTCACCCAAGATTGCATTATGGTCAGGCGTCACCTCGTATAGCCCGACCCAGCCGCGTCCGACGCCAATATCGAGCAAGCGAGGAGCTCGCACGCTAGCTATTTCGCCAAGTTTTAGAAGAAAATCGGGATCGCGTGGAGTTTCAAATCCCGCAGGATTACTCTTATCAGAGAACCCCATCAATAGGCCTTTGCCTTCACGATGCCAATAAAGAGTTGACGAATAATCAATCGTCATTGGCATAGATGTTGGTAAATCTGCGAAATCAACGCCGAGTTCTTTTGTGATGACAAGTTCGCGTCGATAAGGAGTTACGGGAAGATTTAAACCGACCATAGCGCCGACATTTGGGGACCATGCTCCTGCACAGTTAATTACGGCTTCAGTTTCAACTTTACCCAAAGTTGTTGTTACCGAACGAATTTGATCACCAATAATTTCAATCGACAGAACTTCAGTATTTGTCAGCACAACAGCGCCGTGGCGTTTTGCTCCAATCGCATAACCCATAACAACTGATTCGGGGGTGCAGTGACCATCATCTGGAGTAAATGAACATGCTAGAACATCATCAGTATTCAATAGCGGTGATATTCGTTTCGCTTCCTGCGGAGTTAACATCTGCGAACGTAACCCGAATTGATGATGAATCTTGGTCGAAGATTCAAAGAGTTCAACATCGGATTGTTTAGTAAGCGCAAAAAGGTATCCAGGGCGATGAAGATCTATCTCATACCCGGGGCGCTGGTTAAAGTTGGAAAAAAGCTCGAGTGAACGTGCGCCCAGAGCTACGTTGAATTCGTCAGAGAAATTTGCTCTTACACCTCCGGCAGCTTTTGATGTCGAACCGCTAGCCAGCTCATTTCGCTCGCAAAGTAGAACGCTCACGCCGGCTTCAGCTAAATGAAATGCTGTGGAGGCGCCCATGACTCCGCCGCCAACGATAACTACATCTACAGATTTAGGTAGTGACATCTATATTTTGAAATCAGGATTGTGCGCTAACTCAACAGTGTCCATTTGCGCTTTCTGCAATTTGTTCGACCAATCCCAATTCATTGATTGCCAACGAGTAAATTGATCTAATACCCAGATTCCACTCTGGCGTGAACCATTACCGCTCTTTCCGTTTCCACCGAATGGGAGATGAGCCTCCGCTCCAGATGTTGAATTATTTACTGAGACCATGCCAGCGGAAATACCTTCTCTAAATCGCCAGACATTTTCGGGATCTCGAGTGTAGATTGCTGAAGATAACCCATAGCCATGCCCATTGGATAAATCCAAAGCTTCATCTAAATTCTTAAATTTACCAACGGTAACAAGTGGACCAAAAGTCTCGGTCCGATAGAGCTCATCTTCGAATTTCAAACCCGAAACGATTACTGGATGTGCAAAGACGCCACTCTCTGGATCGCCTACAAAACCTTCTCGAGGATTCGATTTAGTTATACGGCCGGTTGAAGTCGAACCTGAAACCTTATGGTGACTCTGAATCATTGCAAGGTGTTTAAGATGATTCTC
>JAGWYB010000059.1 GCA_018969585.1 Actinomycetales bacterium
GCCGCAGCATTCAGTCTCTGCCGAGAAAATAAATTGCCCATCGTTGTCTTCAACTTATTGGAGAAGGGCAACATCGCACGCGCCGTTCGTGGCGAATCCATTGGAACGTTAGTCAATTAAGGAAACCAGGAGAGCGTCATGACAGTTCAATCCGTAATCGCAGACACAAATTCCAAGATGAATAAAGCAGTTGATGTTGCAAAGGAAGATTTCGCTGCCATCCGCACCGGTCGTGCGCACCCATCAATGTTCGCAAAGATTATGGTTGAGTATTACGGAACTCAAACCCCGCTCTCGCAACTAGCGACAGTCCAAGTTCCTGAAGCTCGAACCGCTCTTGTGACCCCTTTTGATAAAGGTGCCATCCCTTCAATCGAAAAGGCCATTAGAGAATCAGATCTCGGAGTAAATCCAGGAGGAGACGGAAACGTCATTCGAGTGAACTTTCCCCAACTCACTGAAGAACGTCGCAAAGAATTCATCAAAGTAGCCAAAGCCAAAGCTGAAGATTCGAAGATTTCCATCCGCTCGATCCGTCGCTCTGCAAAAGAGGCGATGGAAAAGCTAGAGAAAGATGGTCAGATTGGTAAAGATGACCTCACTCGCGGTGAAAAAGAACTCGAAAAAGTCACCTCAGATCATGTCACCAAGATTGATGAGTTACTCAAGCATAAAGAGGCAGAACTTCTCGAAGTTTAACTTTGAGTTGAAGCCATGAGCGATCTCCACTCGATTAACGAGGCGATCAACAAGCGCGCTGGTAGAAAATTAATTCCGTCGATTTTTGTCGGACTTTTTCTCCTCGCAGTGATTTTTTCAACTATGGCCTTTGTTCCGGCGCTATTCGCAATATTTGTTGGCGGTGCAGTATTAATTGCACTTCATGAATTAACAGCTGCTCTGAAAGTTCGTGATATCGCGCTTAATTATCTGCAACTCGCACTCTCCACAACTCTGATTCTCCTCTCCTCATGGATTGGTGGACTACCCGGTCTCTCGGTATCGGTTGTAATTGCCTTGATTGCTAATCTCTTCTGGGCGCTCCTACAGGGAACCGAGGGATTTATAAAGAATGCAACCGCACGTGCATTCACTCTGCTTTATCCTGGTTTTGTAGCTGGATTCATTTTTCTTCTTGCCCGTTCTGGTGAAGGTTTTGCCTACATCTCAACTCTTGTCATCCTCGTAGGTTGCAATGACACTTTTGCATATATCTTCGGCGTTCTGCTTGGTAAACATCCGCTGGCAGCAAAAATCTCTCCAAAGAAAACGTGGGAAGGATTTATCGGGGGATTAATTTTTACCGCTTTAGGTGGAGCGCTAGCTTTCTATTATTTGTTGGATCATCACCCTGTGATAGGCGCACTTGCGGGCCTTGCCGGAGTTCTTGCTGCTACCGTTGGCGATCTCGTCGAAAGCGCAATTAAACGAGATTTATCTATTAAAGATATGGGAACGCTGCTTCCAGGACATGGTGGCATGTTGGATCGCCTTGATTCGGCTCTCATCACCGCTCCAGTTATGTGGTGCTTCATCGAACTTCTAAAGCGCCTGTCATGAGTGAATTAAAATTAGTTTTTGAAGAACCTAAACAACGCAAAAAAGCGCCAGAGCATTTGGCAGATTTAACCAGGGACGAGCGCAGAAAAAAGGCCGAATCTCTCGGTTTACCCGCATTCCGCGCGAATCAGATTTCTACCCACTATTTCACTCATTACAACGACGATCCCGATTCCTGGAGTGATATTCCAGCTGCAATGCGTCCAATAGTTGCAGAACACTTCTTACCCAAACTCATAACTCTGGTGCGCTCTATTACTTGCGATAACGGAAAGACCAGAAAAGATTTGTGGCGTCTTCATGATGGAGTATTGGTCGAGTCGGTTTTGATGCGCTATTCAGATCGCACCACAGTTTGCATTTCTTCCCAAGCTGGCTGTGGAATGAATTGTCCGTTCTGCGCAACTGGCCAAGCCGGTTTGACTCGTAATCTTTCAGCCGGAGAGATTACTTCACAGATTGTTGCAAGCGCTCGCGCATGTGCCACTGGTGAATTGCCCGGCGGTCCGACTCGTCTGTCCAATGTAGTTTTTATGGGAATGGGCGAACCATTAGCAAATTACAACGCAGTTTTGCGAACAGTTCGAAATATCATCACCCCTCAACCAGATGGATT
>JAGWYB010000004.1 GCA_018969585.1 Actinomycetales bacterium
CCGGCTGCGTTCTCAAGTACATCTTGCGCAGCTTTACGATCAACTTCGTTAGCAAATACCGCATGAACTGCAAGTGAGTGAGTTGTAATAACCGGAACGCGCACACAAGTTGCGGAGACCTTTAGATCCTTCAAACCTAAAATCTTCCGTGATTCATTACGCACCTTCAACTCTTCAGAAGAGTAGCCATCATTCTTTAGCGAGCCGGCCCACGGAATTACATTCATCGCAAGTGGTGCAGGAAATGGGCCAAGATCGCTGATTGCGCTTCGAACATCGCCAGCTTTATCGCCGAGACCTTTTCCAGATACTTGATCTATTTGTGAACGCAGGGTATCGATTCCAGATTGTCCGGCGCCGGATGCGGCTTGATAAGAAGCGACTACCAATTCTTTCAATTCATATTTTTTATGTAGCGCGCCCATGGCAACAATCATCGAGAGCGTTGTGCAATTTGGATTTGAGATGATTCCTTTAGGGCGACGTTTGACTTCTTCTGGGTTAACTTCGGGAACAACTAGTGGAACTTCTGGGTCCATTCGAAACGCACCGGAATTATCGACACAGATTGCGCCGCGTGATGCCGCAATCGGAGCCCACTCTGCGGAAACTTCATCTGGAACATCAAACATTGCAACATCAATGCCATCAAAAGCCTCTGGTGAGAGCGCAACAACAGTTAACTCTTCGCCGCGACATTTCAATTTCTTTCCCGCACTTCTTGCCGATGCAATAAGACGGATTTCGCCCCAAACATCAGGACGAGTTGATAAGAGATCAAGCATCACGGTGCCAACTGCGCCGGTAGCGCCAACGACTGCTAAAGATGGTTTCATCGACCGGTACCGCCATAAACCACAGCTTCAACTTGGTCTGCATCTAATTCAAATGCGGAATGTGCTGCTTTTACTGCGCGCTCTAAATCTGCTTGGCGACAGACGATTGAGATGCGAATTTCAGAGGTTGAGATCATCTCGATATTTACGCCAGCATCAGCCATTGCTGCAAAAAATGTTGCAGTAACTCCAGGGTGGGAGCGCATTCCAGCGCCAATTAATGAGAGTTTGCCGATTTGATCATCGTATTGAATCGATTGGAAACCAATCTCGCCTTGTAATTTCTGGACGATTCCAGTGGCTTTAGATCCTTCGGTGCGCGGTAGGGTAAAAGAAATATCGGTAAGTCCAGTCGCGGCAGCTGACACATTCTGGACGATCATGTCGATGTTGATATCGGCATCCGCAATTGATTGGAAGATACGAGCAGCGACGCCGGATCGATCAGGTACTCCGACAATAGTCACCTTCGCTTCACTTTTATCGTGTGCGATACCCGAGATGATTGCTTGCTCCATATTTCCTCCTTCAGGCTGGTCGGCGACCACCCAAGTTCCTTCGAGATTTGAAAATGATGATCGGACATGAATCGGTAAATTAAATCGACGTGCATATTCCACACAGCGAAGATGTAGAACTTTTGCGCCAGATGCTGCGAGCTCAAGCATCTCTTCATAAGTTACGCTCTTTAATTTGCGCGCAGTCGGAACGATTCTTGGGTCGGCGCTAAATACGCCGTCGACATCGGTATAAATTTCACAGACATCTGCTTCTAACGCAGCAGCAAGTGCAACTGCAGTTGTATCGGAACCGCCACGACCCAGAGTTGTTACATCTTTAGTATCTTGCGAGATTCCTTGAAAGCCAGCAACAATTGCGATTGCATCTTGATTCAAAGCCTCTTGAATTCGACCTGGGGAGACATCGATGATTCGGGCTCTGCCATGCTTGCTATCGGTAATAACGCCAGCCTGCGAACCAGTAAATGAGAGCGCTTCAAACCCGAGATTCTTAATTGCCATCGCAAGTAGCGCCATCGAGATTCGCTCACCGGCAGTTAAAAGCATGTCGAGTTCGCGCCCAGCAGGAAGTGGGGTGATCTGATTAGCAAGATCGATCAGTTCATCGGTGGTATCGCCCATTGCAGATACGACTACAACGACTGAGTGGCCGGCCTTCTTAGTGGCAACGATCCGGCTGGCGACGCGCTTCATCGCCTCGGCATCGGCTACCGAGGAGCCGCCGTATTTCTGGACGATAAGACCCATGGCGAAATGGTGGCAGGTAAACCCGCTAATTGGCGAATTATCTCAAATAATAAGACGGTTATCGTCTCACTATTTGATATTACTTCCCTTTTCGATACTCCGCAGCGATTGCAGATAGCTTGCCGTGGGTTCCGCCCATAACCTCTTTTGTGGGCAGGTATTTCTTATCCACCATCGAGACGAAGGTGTAATTCGGATCAACCACATTTCCTACTGGAGCCCGGCCCGCCTGGCTAACTAGTTGTAGCGCATCCAAGATGTCGAGTTTGGAATCTGCCGCTACCCAATTAATGAGATCGTGTTGGCTAATTCGATAAGCATCTTCAAGTGGTTTTGTCGATCCCGTACTCATAATAGAAAGATCATTTTCAATTCTTGGCCAAGGTGTAAATATTCCCTTAATTAAATCAATAACAATCACGGTGTTCATCGCAGCTTCAACTGCCGTTCCAATCACTTCACCTTCACCTTGGCGACAATGTCCGTCACCAATCGCAAGTAAGCCACCCTCTTGATTAACTCCAAAATAAACAGTTGCACCTTTTCGAATCTCAGGAGTATCCATATTGCCCCCATGAGCATCAGGTGTAATAGTCGCGCGAGCTTCAAAGCCACCTGGTGCAACACCTACTGTGCCATGCATTGGATCTAATGGCATCGACACCGAGTATCCGCTCTTCGTTGCATGGTATGTAACTGTGCGCGCTTTTTTATCTACGTCATATCGCCAAACTCGTTCTTCTAATGGATCATGAAGCATCGCTGTTGTGTGCGTTGTCGTTAGCGCACCAAAATGTGGGAAAGTGCTTGATACTGCCCAATCGCGAGCTGGTTCAATTTCGATAAAGTGAACTGCAAGCGTATCTCCCGGCATTGCACCTTCAACATAGATAGGTCCCGTAACGGGATTAAGAAATGGAAAAACACATACTTGAGAAGGAAGTGTTTCTGGGCCAGTCACGGCGCCACCAAAACAATCTTCGGTGTACATCTCAACAACAGTTCCAGGTTTGACTCTTAACACCGGCTCGCTCTTGCCAAAGAAGAACGAATAATCTTTAGATTGGAGCGAGACGATGTTAAGTGTCATTTTTACCTCTCTAGATCCCGGATAATTTTGGCTTTCGACCCGTCGCATAAGCGAGAATCAAGAGCGCCAACCCTACTGCGGCCCAGATCAAACCGACGGTCTGAGCTGCCACATTAGCTTTGTAAACCACATATCCAAGAAGTGCAATTCCAAGAAGTGGAACCAAAAGATGGCGGAAGTTATCACTCGATTTATTTCTAATCTTGAAGTGAATAATCACCGATAAGTGCAAGACGATAAATGCTGTCAGAGCACCAAAATTGACCAAGGTAGATACCAAGGTCAGTCCGAAGTCTTCGCGCTGAGTTACGAAATAGAGGCCTAAAAAGAGGCCGATCGAACCAGTTACGAAGGTTGCATTTACTGGGGTTGCTGACTTCGGACTTACCTTTGAAAGGAACTTCGGCAATTGCTTATCGCGTGACATTGCGTAAAGCAGACGTGCGGTCGCTGCTTGAGCAACAAGTGCGTTAGCAAAGCCCCAGGCTATCGCTGTTGCAAGAGCCGTTAATTTATTTAAGAAAGCTCCGCCAGCAACTTCTGCTGCTTGATAGAACGCAGTTCCAGATGGATCGCCTTCGGCTAATAACGTTTGACCATTTGGTACCAACATCGCTGCAATCCAAGTCTGAACAATAAAGAGTGCACCCGCTAGGAATAATGCGTTTCGCATAGCACGACCCAATTGTTGTGCGCCTTCTTTATTTTCTTCCGCGAGCATAGCGATTCCATCGAAGCCTAAGAAAGATAAGACTGCGATTGAAACTGCACCGAGGACTAGATTTAACGAGAAGGTATCGGCGTTATAGAAAGCATCAAAAGAAAAGCCATTTCCTTTTCCTTGTGCGACTGCAACTATTCCGATAACAACAAAGATTGCAAGCACGATCAATTCTCCGATAAGGAAGTAACGATTCACTTTTGCGGTGAGTTCAATTCCTTTTAGATTAATGAAAGTATTTGCAATTAAGAAAATAATCAACCAACCCCAAACTGGGATTGATGCGACTATCGAATTCATCGCGATTGCAGCCACGATGTAGAGAAGTGTTGGCACTAATACATAGTCGAGCAGAATTACCCAGCCAGCTAAGAAGCCAAAACCTGGGTTAATACCGCGTCCTGCATATGAATAGACCGATCCGGCAATTGGAAATGATCTTGACATTGCTGCATAACTTGAAGCCGTAAGCAACATGCCGACCATACCTATTACATAAGCAAGCGCAACCATTCCGCCTGAGGCGTTATAAACGCTTCCGAAAATTCCGAATGGCGCAATTGGCACCATAAAAATCAAGCCGTAGGTCAGCAGATCTCGGAATGTTAGAGACCTATGCAGCTCTTGCTTATATCCGTATTTCTCAATGCTTTCTCCAGCAGACTGAGACATATTCCTCCTAATGCCAGGAGTTTCCTAGCAATTAGAAAAAATGGTAAGGGATTACTTGTCAGTCACCTAGTAAGCGGCGACCTTCAAATGCCCGTCCCAGCGTAACTTCGTCGGCATATTCCAAATCGCCACCAACGGGTAGTCCGCTAGCAAGGCGCGTTATCTTGACATTTAATGGTTTTAGTAACCGCGAAAGATACGTTGCAGTTGCTTCACCTTCTAGATTTGGATCAGTTGCAATAATAACTTCGGAAATTTCAGTATTTGAAAGTCTTGTGAGTAATTCTTTAATTCTCAAATTATCTGGACCGATGCCATCAATCGGACTTATTGCACCGCCCAGGACGTGGTACTTACCTTTAAATTCTCGAGTTCTTTCAATTGCTACTACATCTTTGCTCTCTTCGACTACACATATTGTTGAATTATCACGTCGCGGATCGCGGCAGATCTTGCACTCTTCTTCTTCCGCGACATTAAAACATTGGCTACAGAATCTAACTTTCTCTTTTACAAGTCGTAATACCTCAACCAGATGATTTATATCGACTCGCTCTGATTGGACAATATGAAAAGCAATACGTTGTGCGCTCTTTGGTCCGATTCCTGGCAACTTACCAAGCTCATCGATTAGATCTTGGATGATTCCTTCGTACATTACTTATCGCTCTCTGCAATGACTTGGGCACCAAGTTCTTTCATAATTAATTCAGTCCCCTTTAATTGATTTGGGTCACTTAGATCTTCATCTACCTGTTTCGTCATATTCGCGGCGGAATATGGATCAACCGATGGATCGACGATTACCTCTATTTTGCGGCGAACCCCAGTAACTTCAACAAATGCATCCGAGAGAATCGGTTCGCTCTCAGAGCGGATAAATGAATCTCTCGCACCTGCGTTAATTATTCCGATAGTTATCGCCTTCTCATCTATCGAGAGAATTTGGGCGCTCGCTGAGAGAAGTGACCAGGTCAGCCTTCTTCGCTTTTTCACGTTTTCAATAACATCGGGCCACATTCTGCGAAGCGCGGTCACATCAAGATTCCCTGAAGGAGCAACTGGTTTAGCTTCTTCTTTCTTTGCTGTAACTGGTTTAGTTTCGGGTTTAGATGCCGCTTTGCTCTCAACCTTTACTTCTTTTCGCTCTATCTTTTGGGCCGGTATTGGCTCCATCCCGGCTTGGCGCTCAAGTCTTTCAATTCTCGAGAGGATGCCTTGATCACTTCCGTCATTTCCGGCAATAACAATTCGGCTAGCAATTAACTCAAGAATTAAACGAGGAGCGGTGGCGCCACGCATCTGATTTAAACCTTCGGCAACAATCGAGGCTGCGCGGCTTAGATTTCCGCCGCCGATACGCGCGGCTTGTGAGCGCATCCGCTCTAGCTGGTCATCCGGATAATTACGGAGAATCGTTTTTAGACCTTCCTCCACCACATCAGCAACGACTAAGTCACGTAATCGCTCCAATAAATCTTGGGCGAATCGACGTGGATCGTGTCCCGATTCAATCAAACGATCTATTGATTGGAATACAGCTCCTAAATCGCGAGCAGCAAGACCATCGATAGTTTCATCAAGTAGCGCGCCATCGGTAAAGCCAAGAAGTTGAACCGCAATATCGTAAGTAACACCAGATTCACCAGCTCCGGCAAGTAGTTGGCCTAAAACCGAGAGCGCATCACGAACAGAACCGCCAGATGCTCTAACAACTAACGAAAGCACGCCCTTTTCGACTTTGACTTTCTCTTGGTCGCAAACTTTCTGGAGATGTTCTTGCAGAGTCCCAGGTGGAACTAATCGGAATGGATAGTGGTGGGTTCTAGAGCGAATTGTTGCGATTAATTTATCGGGTTCGGTTGTGGCGAATATAAATAGAACATGAGGTGGTGGCTCTTCTACTACTTTTAATAAAGCATTTGCAGCGCCGGGCCCAAGTTGGTGGGCCTCATCAATAATATAAATTTTGTAGCGAGAGCTAACTGGAGCAAAAAAAGCTTTATCTCTTAAATCACGAGCATCATCAACTAAACCGTGAGTCGCAGCATCTAACTCAATAACATCAATTGAACCGGGGCCATTTGCAACTAGATCTTTACAAGATTGGCAAGTGCCACAAGGTGTTGGCGTTGGACCTTTTTCGCAATTTAGCGAGCGCGCCATAATTCGCGCGCTAGAAGTTTTTCCGCAACCGCGTGGACCAGAGAATAAATATGCATGATGAATTCGGCCGGACTCCAATGCATTTGAAAGTGGTGTAGTGATATGTTCTTGGCCAATTACATCGCCGAAGATTGATGGTCGATACTTGCGATATAACGCCAGTGACATAACCACCTCTCTTACTTAAGGATCCCCCGCACACCCATTAGAGCGGGCCTACCCTTGCTGCCTTCCAGCCCTGGGGGAGTTCGGCACGTTAATGCCGCACGGAGGATCTGCGGTGAATCATAGTTAGGAGCACCGATACCCTTCTCTCCTGCTTTACTGGAGGATTCGCATAGCGGCCGAGTGCGCACGCTTGGAAAGCGTGTATAGGGAAACCTATCGAGGGTTCAAATCCCTCATCCTCCGCTGATCAGATTTTTACCTGGAACCACGCCTTTTCGAAGTCAATCTTTTGGTCCGGACATCCTCCGCCAAACTTAAATCTCCACCCCAATGTATTTGGTCTGAAGGAATTCGTGGATTCCATCGAAGCCGCCTTCACGTCCAAGCCCGCTCTGCTTATTTCCACCAAATGGCGCAGCTGGATCTGAGATAACTCCGCGATTTATCGCGACCATTCCGGAATCAATCGCTTCAGATACGCGGATCGCTCGACCTAATTCACCGGAGTAGACATAGCTGATCAATCCAAAATCACTGTCGTTGGCAAGCTTGATTGCTTCTTCATCGGAATCGAAAGTTACGATCGGCGCGACTGGTCCAAAGACTTCATGCTTCAAGATCTCATTATCTTTCGCAACCGAAAGCACAGTTGGTGGATAGAAAGCGCCCGGACCTTCAGGTAGAACGCCACCAGTTTCGACCTTCGCGCCACCTTTAACGGATGCTGAAACTAAATCTGCAATTTTGTCGCGCTCTTTTTTGGAGACGCTAGCGCCAAGTTGGGCGCCTGGCTCGCGTCCTGGGGCCATGCGAAGTTCTGACATTGCTTTGGCGAATTTAGTTGTGAATTCTGATGCGATTTTTTTAGCAACGTAGATTCGATTAGCGGCGGTGCACGCGGCTCCGCCATTTCGCATCTTTGCGATCATCAAACCTTTAACTGCTTCATCAACATTTGCATCATCTAGAACTACGAACGGAGCATTTCCACCAAGTTCCATTGAACATCGAATTACTCGATCCGAGGCTTCCTTGAGAAGTACGCGGCCAACTTCTGTAGACCCAGTGAAAGAAAGATTCATTACCCGAGGATCGTGAAGCATTCGACTTACCATCGGTCCTGCGGGAGTTGGCATAACAACATTTACTACGCCTTTCGGTAGTCCTGCTCTCTCCAGAATTTCGACGATTGCTAACGCTGTTAGTGGAGTTTCAATGGCAGGTTTCAAAATTACGGTGCAACCCGCGCCAATTGCTGGTCCGATTTTTCGAGTAGCCATACCGGCAGGAAAATTCCATGGTGTAATTAGTAATGAAACACCAATTGGTTGATGGGTAACGACAATTCTCTTATCGCCACTAGGTGATTTTCTGAAATCTCCTTGGACCCGGACGATCTCTTCAGAGAACCAGCGGAAGAACTCGGCGGCGTAGAGAATTTCGCCTTTGGCATCAGAAAGTACTTTTCCATTTTCCCGCGAAACAATTTCAGCCAAAGAATCAGCTTCGGCGATCATGATCTCAAATGCTTTGCGGAGTATTTCGGCGCGGAATCTTGGCGCAGTCTTTGCCCACTCTGGGAATGCGCGATATGCCGCATCAACCGCGGCATCACATTCTTTTTCGGTTGCTACTTGAATTTCAGCAATAACGCTGTCATCACTTGGATCACGTACGGGGACAGTCTTGGAACCTTTAACCCACTTACCATCTATATAAAGATCAGTTTTGAGCGCCACACGGAGAGCATACGCGCCAAATAAAGAGGCGTAGAATTGGCTACTACCGTGGCTAAATCGTGGACCGATGATGCGCCCTCACCAAAGGCGCTCACTGAACATACCCATCTACCCGATCCGCTGACTTACCGAATTAAAAAGTTCTTTCTCGGAGCGCCATTAAATAGACATTCCTTAGGCCACCAGAGATTAAAGAAGCGTTACGCATTAGGAATTCTCTCCTCGGATCCAATTTCATCTTCAGCTTATGGAACTGAACAGATTTTAGTTGGATTGATTCCCGCTTTTGGCCTTGCCGCATTTGCGCTACTTATGCCGATGACGGCGGTTGTTTTAACAGTTTTGGTGATTATCACGCTCTCCTATCGAAATGTAATTTCGACATATGTTCACTTTGGTGGCGCCTATATTGTTGCGAGGGAAAATTTTGGGACTGTAACCGCACAAATAGCTGCAGTTGCTCTGATTATTGATTACATCGTTACGCTGGCAATTCAATCAGCCGCAGGTGTGGCCGCGATTATTTCGGCATTTCCAGAACTTGCTCCGTACAAGATGTTGATGGCGATCACCATTATTGTGGTATTAACTTTTGGAAATCTTCGTGGCGTAAAAGAAGCTGGAAAAGTTTTTGCACTCCCAACCTATTTATTCGTTGTATCTATGTTTACAGTTTTTGGAATCGGTATCTACCGCGATATGACTGGAACCCTTCCGGTGCTCGACACGAACGTACCTGGAACACTTCCGCTTGGCGAGGAACAAGGACTTCTCACCGCAGCCGCAATATTTATTCTTTTGCGCGCTTTTGCTAACGGCGGCTCTTCACTTACCGGACTTGAGGCGATTTCAGATGGCGTCGGTCTATTTGAAAAACCTGAGTATAGGAATGCCCGTCGCACCTTGGTAATAATGGCTTCAATACTTGGAACTCTCGTCCTTGGTATTTCATATTTTGCACACAAGATTTACGCAATGCCCTATGAAGATGAATCGCCAACCGTTATCTCGCAGGTTGCTCAAACCATTCTTGGTGATAGCGTAATTGGAAATATCTTCTTTATATTCGTACAGGCTGCGACGATGTTAATTCTCTTTGCTGGAGCAAATACAACCTTTAGCGCATTCCCAATTGTTGTTAATTACGCGGCTATGGATGGGTATTTACCTAGATGGTTGACTAAACGTGGCCATAAATTGAATTTTTCAAATGGCATCTTCGTTCTTTCAGGAAGTGCGCTGACGCTCCTCTTTATTACCGGCGCTTCGGTAAGTTTCTTGGTTGCTTTCTATGCCCTTGGAGTTTTCACTGCTTTCACAATCTCGGGGCTGGGAATGGCTAAGAAAAATATTGTTGGTAAAGAGGAACATTGGAAGGTTAAGTTTGCAATCAATGGTCTTGCCGGAGTTGTCTCTCTTACCGTTGTAATTATATTTGCAATTGTGAAATTCACCGAAGGCGCTTGGGTAATCGTTGTTGTCGGACCGATTCTTGTTGCCTCATTCTTACGCTTACATCGCCGTTATGAAGCGGAAGCTCAAGCTCTTCAGATTAAGAAGAGCCAAGAGCGCGCCACCACGATCTCCCGCCACGATGTAACAGTTCTCGTAGACCAGGTTGACCTCGCCACCATCGGCGCAGTCCGTTACGCACGAAGTTTGAATCCAAGAAATCTTCATGCCGTTCATTTTGTTTTAGATGATCGAAAAGCCGAACAGATTCAAAAAGCTTGGATGAGTAATCATGCAGTAGATGATGTGCCCATAGAATTTATTGATTGCCCAGATCGCAGACTTCCCAATGCCGCAGTTGATTACTCGTTACGTATTACCGAACAGGCCGATGTTGAATTAACACTGCTTCTTCCAAGACGTGCGTATCGTGGTTTTGTGGGCCGGTTATTGCACGACCAGACCGCAGAAGAAATCGCTCGTCCGATCTCGCAACTACCTAGAGTCGTAGCGACCATCGTGCCATTTGATATTGATCGTTTAATTTCAGGGGAAGTAACTCCACCAACTAAAAGCGAACCTGAAGTGAAAAAACCAAGTGAACCAATTCGAGCAAAGAGTGAGTGGCGCACAACAGGTGAAAAAGTGAGCCACTATCAAGAGAAGATGATGCCGATCGGAAACATTCAATGGCGCCAGCGCGCTCATGTCGTCGGAAAAGTAACTGCGATACGTCCTGCTTCGATGAACTCGGCGCCTACTTTAGAAATTGAAATTTGGGATGAATCAGGCGGCGTCACTCTGCAATTCTTAGGTCGACGCGAAATCGCCGGTTTAGAAGTTGGAACTACTTTGGTAGCTGAAGGAATGGTCGGCGAACAAAATGGTGCGCTAACTATCCTCAATCCTTCATACGAAATTCAAGTTTAATTTTTATTTCCAATGCAGCGGTTAGTAGTTATTCCTACCTATAACGAGGTAGGTGGTATAGAAATACTCTTAACGGAAATTCTTAAAACTATTAAGAACTTAGATATATTGGTCGTTGATGGCGGCTCTAACGATGGCACTTCTCAAGCAGTCGCTCAAATTGTAAATCTTGAACCCAGAGTTAATCTTATTTCTGAAGGTGCTAAGCGCGGCTTAGGTAAGGCATATCTCGCTGGCTTTGCATGGGGTTTAGAGCGCGGTTACGAAAAAATTATTGAGATGGATGCCGATCTTTCCCATCGCGTATTAGATCTTTCTAGTCTACTTGAAGCTAAAGCTGATTTGGTCATCGGAAGTCGATGGATTGTTGGCGGTGGTATTGAAAACTGGTCTAAATCCCGAGAATTACTCTCAAGAATCGCTAACAAATATGTTCAATTCATGCTTAAGCTAGATGTTTCTGATGCAACCAGCGGTTTTCGCGAATATCGCGCTGATCTATTACGCAAAATTGATCTCAAAAGAATCAAGAGCGAGGGATATACCTTCCAGATTGAAATGGTGAGAGCTGCACGCAAAGTTGGCGCAGAGATTGTTGAAGTTCCAATAATTTTTCGCGAACGCGAATTTGGCAAGAGCAAGATTTCGCGCGGAATTATCTTTGAGGCGCTCTTGCGAGTTAGTTATTGGGGATTGAAAAGAATTGGCGGTGGCGGTGGGATTTGAACCCACGGTTGAGTTTCCCCAACACGCGCTTTCGAGGCGCGCTCCTTAGGCCGCTCGGACACGCCACCGTGGGCGACTATACGCGAGGGCGTTGCGCCGAAAAGAATTCAGTTAAAAGAGCGGAGCATTCATCCTTCAAAACATCTGTAATTACTTCAACTTTATGAAGTGCTCTCGGATCGCGCAATAAGTCACAGGTCGACCCAGCTGCGCCAGCTTTTGTATCCCAAGCTCCAAAAACAACTCGCGGAATTCGCGACTGCATAATCGCGCCAGCGCACATCGCGCATGGTTCAAGAGTTACAACCAACGTGCATTCATCTAAGCGCCAAGTTCCTAGCGAACGAGCCGCCGATCGGATGACCACTATCTCGGCGTGACCAACTGGATCTCGAAGTAGTTCGCGTTGGTTAACACCAAGCGCCATTATTTCGCCAGATTTATTTAGCATCACCGCGCCGACGGGTACGTCTCCGCTTGCAGTCGCGCCAAATTTTGCGCGCTCCAGCGCAGCGCGCATTGCGCTTTCGTAATTCATTTATAAGTTCTCGACAATCTCCAAGAATTTATCGCCGAAGCCAATCTGGCGGGCGATTGATTCTAACTGTTCGTCCGGATATTTCTCGCTATCATCACAGATCATCTGAAGATCCATGGCATCTAAACCTAAATCGCTAAGTAAATTTAAGTCCCCGGCTGGTTCATCAGCATCATCCTCTTCAGGTGAATCGATATCTAATAATTCCAAAACTTCAGCAGCGATTTCATATTCAAGTGCAGCTAACGCATCGCTCATCATCATCTTCATATCTTCACCAACTTGTCGAATAACAATAAAGAATGAGTCATCAATAGCTAACATCGCGATTGCGCCACCATCAACTTGTTGCACGCGTAGTGCATCAAGTGCAATTCCAATATCTTGAGCTGCATCATCTGGTAATCGAGATGCGTTCCAACTTCCATCTTCTCTCCAGGCTAAGAGCGCAAATTCAAGGGTTTCGTTTGCCATCTCACACCTCCCGCGCAGAAGAAATGAAGCACCTCATAGTTCCACCGTTATGCAAGGTAGTAAAGTGCCTCTATGAAAGTGCTGGTAGCCGATCATCCGCTAATCACGCACAAACTCACCGTATTACGGGATAAAGAGACCAACTCTCAAGTCTTCCGCCATCTAGTTGAAGAGCTAGTCACGCTGCTTGCCTATGAAGCAACGCGGGAGGTAAAGATTCATCCGGTCGAAATTGTTACTCCGGTAGCGCCGATGAAAGGCGCAATGCTAGATACGCCAAGACCAGTCGTTGTCCCAATTCTTCGCGCTGGCCTCGGAATGCTCGAAGGAATGATGCGCGTGCTACCAAGTGCTGATGTGGGATTTCTTGGAATGGTAAGAGATGAAAAAACTTTGCAAGCCTCAACTTATGCCAATCGTTTGCCTGAAGATTTAAGTGGGCGCCAGTGCTACATACTCGATCCAATGCTCGCTACTGGTGGAACTTTGGTTGCGGCATTTAATTATCTAATTGAGCGCGGGGCGAAAGATATAACTGCAATCTGTCTGTTAGCAGCACCTGAAGGAGTAAAGACAGTCGAGCGCGCTTTTGAAAAATCATCTTTCCCAATAACAATTGTGACCGGCGCTCTCGACCAGAAACTAAATGAACATGGATATATCGTCCCGGGACTCGGCGATGCTGGAGATCGACTTTACGGAGTCGTCTAATGGCTAGCACTTCTCCGGGCTACGGAATCACAATCCGCGTTGAGGGAAAACCTGAATTCCAACCCGTCGCTGAGATCACCACAATAATTACTCGCGAAGGCGCAATGATTACCGCACTAGACGTTGCTGATTCGCAACTCGACAATGTTGTAATTGATGTAACTTGCGATGCGATAGATCAAGAACACGCAGACAAGATAACTGCGGCGCTTTCGGCGTCGCCTATTCTAAAAGTACGAAAAGTTTCTGATCGAACCTTTTTGTTACATCTCGGCGGTAAATTGGAAGTGCAATCTAAAGTTCCATTAAAGACGCGCGATGATCTCTCGCGCGCATACACACCTGGTGTAGCACGTATCTGCCAAGCAATTGCTAAAGATCCAAGCGATGCCAGACGGTTAACGATTAAACGAAATACCGTGGCCGTTGTAACTGATGGCTCAGCTGTCCTTGGCCTAGGAAATCTGGGACCAGAAGCTGCACTTCCAGTTATGGAAGGAAAGGCTGCGCTCTTTAAAAGATTCGCCGATGTTGACGCTTGGCCCGTCTGTTTAGATACCCAAGATGTAGATGAAATTGTTCGCACCGTCCAATTAATTGCTCCCGTTTATGGCGGAATTAACTTGGAAGATATCTCAGCGCCACGCTGCTTCGAGGTTGAAGCGCGCTTAAGAAAACTCCTTGATATTCCGGTGTTTCATGATGACCAACATGGCACAGCCGTTGTTGTCCTAGCGGCGCTACGAAATGCCTTGAAATTAGTTAAAAAGAATATGAAAGATTGCACAATCATTATTAATGGCGCTGGCGCAGCCGGTACTGCAATCGCTCGCCTCTTAGTACTTGCCGGAGCGAAAGAGATCATTGGATTTGATAGTCGCGGAGTTATTAATAATAAACGTCCTGCGGACAATGAGATGCGCAAATGGTTTATCGAGACTTGCAATAAGAAGCAATTTGATGGTTCGTTATCTGAAGCGATGAAAGGCGCCGATGTTTTCATCGGTGTCAGCGCTCCGAATGTTCTCACCGAAGCTGACGTCGCTTCCATGGCTAAGAGATCTATTGTTTTTGCGCTAGCAAATCCTGATCCCGAAATTGATCCAGTCCTGGCTAGAAAACATGCCGCTGTCGTTGCGACCGGAAGGAGTGATCAACCAAATCAGATTAATAATGTGCTTGCATTCCCCGGAATATTCCGCGGATTACTAGATGCTGGAGCTAAAAAGATTACTGATGAACTTCTTGTCGCGTGCGCTGAAGCTATCGCCGGTTGTGTTAGCGATGCCCAATTGAATGCATCTTTTATCGTGCCGAGCGTCTTCGACCAGAACGTGGTGAAAGCAGTCGCTGCGGCGGTCAAGGAACGTTCTTGAGTATCGCAGACTGGATTGAACAGTATTTAAGCGCTTCCGGCCCGTTCCTGATCTATCTAGCGATGGGGCTAATAATCTTAATCGAAACCGGAATTCTCATTGCCTTCTTTATACCAGGTGATTCAATTCTCTTTGGAGCTGGTTTAATTGCTGGAACTCGCGATGATGTAAATATTTTATTTTTAATATTTGTTATTTTCTTAGGCGCATTTATTGGTGATCAGTTTGGTTATGTTTTAGGTCGTAAATATGGGCGCTCCTACTTGGAGCGAAGAGATACGCCGCGAATTCGAAAGATGGTGGCGCGCGCCGAAGGTTTCTATGAGAAATATGGTTGGAGCGCCGTCATTTTGGCGCGGTTTTATCCATGGATTCGTACCTTTATGCCACCAATTGCGGGTATCGCCAAGATGAATTACTACAAATTCCTCGCTGCAAATGCTCTAGGTGCGCTTATCTGGGGCGTTGGCATAACACTTCTTGGTTTCTATGCGGCATCAATTCCGGCGCTCAAGGGTTCGGCACGTGCCATCGCTGTTTTCTTTGTGATACTCACAATTCTCTTAACGATTAGAAACTATATTCGTGCTCGCCGTGATTGATTAGCGCCACCAATAATTACGCCGAGATAGGTCATAAAGATTCCAGTAATTAAGTAGCCGCTCACCGTTATTCCCTCACTCGGTGCATATAAATCAAGAATCAACGAACCAAATAGTTGACCACCTACGCTAATTAGGGTGAAAGTTAAAACTCCGAGATGCTGCACGATTAGCGAAGTGAATGCAATATAGATAACTCCAATTATGCCTCCGGTATAGATCCACCATGGTCCAGAAGGCAGAGGTTGCAATTCAATTCGACCTAAGAAAACTAAGAATGCTACAAATAGCGCGAGGAATGAAGTTCCAGTTATGAAATTCAAAAGTGATGTTGCAAAGCTCTCACCAGAAAACTCATTTATCTGGCCATTTAACGCGCGTTGTACACCTACAAAAGCGCCAGCAAGAACTGCAAATACAACGGCTAAATGTGCGAAATCGATTCCGGCCAATTTATCCCAGACTGAAACCAAGACCGCCAATATGGTTACGAGCGCGGCGCTAACTCTGCGTACTGAGATTGATTTTGGACCGCCACCGGTCAATCCGATTCGATCAACAATTAGCGAAGTGGCTGTCTGACCAGCAATAGATGCGACGGAGTAAAGCGCGACTCCTATTAATGGGACGATGCTGGTTTGTAGAGCAACGAAACATCCCCCAAGCGCGCCAGCAAAGAGGCGCCACCGCGGAATCTCTCTGCGATTTACGGCGCCACGAAGTTGGCGAAGTCCATTTTTTACTTTTTTATTTAGCGAAGCATAAATAGCGATAAAGAAAAGTCCGGATGAAAAAGAAATTAATGCCGCTTGTGGCGCATTATCGAGTCGAAGTGAAAGTTCGCCATTGGCACGAGCCTGCAGAGCAATCATCACTCCTGAAATTGCAGCGAGTGCGTCGAGGCGATATTTACTTTGCCAGCTTCTCACTTAGCTCCAACCACTCATTCTCAAGCGCACGCCTGCGCGATGTTACCTCTTCTAATTGCGATGCGACTTCTAAGAGACGCTGATGATCATAAGCGGCGCTCTTTTCCTCTTCCTTCAAATTCGCCTCTTCCTCCGTCACTTTAACTATTTGCCGTTCAAGTTTTGCTAACTCCTTCTTCATCAATCTCTCTTCAGCAGCGCTAGAAATCTCTTTTAAGATCGTCTGGGAAAAACTAATTCGCATCGTTTCACGTTTCTCAAGATATTGATCGATACCGCGAGGAAGGTCTCTTAACTCTTCATCTCCCAGCAAGCCATAAAACCGGTCGCAGGTTCGTTCGAGGAAATATCTATCGTGTGAAATCACAATTAACACACCAGCAAAAGAATCTAGTAGATCCTCAAGAGCAGCGAGCGTTTCTACATCTAAATCATTGGTTGGCTCGTCCAACAAAAGAACATTTGGACTGGCCATTAGAAGACGAGTTAATTGGAGTCGTCTCTTCTCTCCACCGGAGAGATCTCGAATCATTCGTTGCTGACCACCAAAATCAAATCCCAAACGCTCGCAAAGTTGAGAAGCACTTAACTCTCGTCCGCCACCTAATTCGACTTGTAGTGCGATTCGCTCAACTGCCTGTAAAACTCGCCAATTTGGATCCAATTCTTCGAGATGCTGTGAAAGAAAGGCGCGCTTTACGGTAATACCAACTTGCATCTTCCCTGAACTAAATCGATATTCGCCAGCAAGGGCGCGCATTAAAGTTGTTTTACCTGAACCATTAAATCCAATGATTGCTATCCGGTCACCCGGAGCGATATTCCAATCAAGAGAATCAATTAGACAGTTCTCACCGATAGCAAGTCTGGCTTTATGAATTTCAATTACTTTGCTTCCTAATCTATTACTCGCGAAATTGAGCAGCTCTGCTTGATTTCGCGGCTCTGGTTCCGCTGAAATTAATTGATTTGCTGCATCAACTCGGAATTTTGGTTTAGTAGTTCGCGCTGGAGCACCTCTCCTTAGCCAGGCTAATTCTTTGCGGATTAAATTATTACGACGAGAATCTTCGGCTGCTTGTTGTCGAGCTCGCTCCGCTTTTGAAAGTACGTATGCCGAGTACCCACCTTCGTATTGAAGTACCTCCCCGGATACAACTTCCCAAATTTGATCGACAATCTCATCTAAGAACCAACGATCATGGGTGACCACAATTACTGATAAGTCGCGGCGTTTGCGTAGATGACTTGCTAACCAAGCAACACCCTCAATATCGAGGTGGTTGGTTGGTTCATCAAGCAGGATTAGATCAAGCGGATCAATAAGTAACTTTGCTAAGCCGACTCTACGTTTCTCGCCTCCGGAGAGTGAGTAATATGAGCGATCTAGAATTTCACTAGAGAATCCTCCAAAGAGTCCGCTAAAGATTTCGCGAATACCTGCATCGCTAGCCCATTCATGAGTCTTCTTACTTCCAACAACATACTCTCTAACTAATCCCGAAAATGAAGTATCTACTTGATGGAGTATTCCAAGCCTTGCCCAATTAGCGCGAGTGATTCGACCTTCATCCGGTTCATCAATTCCAGCTAATAATTTCAGGAGCGTTGATTTACCACCGCCGTTTCTTCCGACGATACCAATCCGCTCACCTTCCGAAATTCCGAGTGAGACTTGGTCGAGGAGCGCAGCATCAAATGATTTTGATACTTTTTCGATGCTAATTAGGTTACGCGCCACCGGATAAGGCTAATCTCTTGCCATCAATACTTCGTTAGCGTGGGGTTACTACTTAAAAAACTAATCCGCTAATTTATTCAGTGGATCTCCTGATACGCGAAAGACAGTCCATTCAGACATCGGAACCGCTCCGATAGAGTGATAGAACTCGATTGCAGGTGAATTCCAGTCCAATACCCACCATTGAAATCTTCCGTAACCGCGTTCTCTGCAGATACGCGCAAGATGCTGCAATAAGGCTTTGCCATATCCAAGGCCGCGAAATTCCGGCTTGATATAAAGATCTTCCAAGTAAATTCCATGACGGCCTTGCCATGTTGAGTAATTAAGAAACCAGATTGCCATCCCAACAACATTTCCTTCGACTTCAACTAAATCGCAGAAAACTTTTGGATCTTCGGCAAAGAGAGTGGCTTCAATATTTTTTGTCGTAGCGACGACTTCATTTGGAGCCTTTTCATATTCAGCTAATTCTTTGATGAGTTGCAGAATAACTGCGGCATCTTCTTTTACAGCTGGCCGAATCAACTTCGCTCCTCTGCAATTGAATTTCCACCATCTACAACTAAAGCTTGACCAGTTAGATAACCAGCGCTCTCAGAAGCAAGATATCTAACTAAACCAGCAATCTCATAAGGAGTGCCGCTTCGTCCAAGTGGAGTACGTGCGCCTTGAGATTGTTCATGTTGGCTCTGGGTATCAGTCGCTATCCATCCCGGTAAAACCACATTACAAGTTATCCCAAATTTCGCTTCATCCAATGCGATCGATCTCGTCAACCCAACTAGCGCTGCTTTTGCCGCGGCATAAACTGGTTGTTCGCGCATTGCCATCAAACCACCGGTAACACTTCCAATAAAAATAACTCTTCCAGCTTTTGATCTCCGGATTTTTGGAAGCGCAGCTTTAGTCAGATTAAATGCAGTATCTAAATTTCGCTGGATACCGCGTTGCCAAGCTTCGTCGGAAACTGTCGTGAGATCTGTGGCCTCATCTTTTCCTAGCGGCGATTTAACACTCGTCATACCGGCGTTATTTACTAATACATCTAGATCACCTATTACATCAATTATCGACTGACATTGTTCTGGTTTAGTTAAGTCAGCAATAAGTCCAGTTGCCCCCAACTCGCTGGCTCTTGCATGGATTCGATCTGTGGTCGAAGTTATAAAGACGTTAGCCCCGCCTTGGATAAATGATTTTGCGATTGCAAAACCGATACCGCCCGGTGCTCCGGCGCCGCTTACTAGAACGCGCATGTATCAACTCTAATAGGGGCGCATTACACTCGCCATAGTCGAAAGTGAGGATGCATGTTTACCTGGGGCGTTGCTACATCTGCCTATCAAATTGAAGGGGCAGCATTTGAAGATGGTCGCGCTCCTTCAATTTGGGATACATTCACAAGAGTCCCTGGCGCAATAATTAATGGCGATAATGGCGATATCGCATGCGATCATTACCATCGTTATGAAGAAGATCTAGATTTAATGAATTGGCTTGGCGTAAATGCCTACCGTTTCTCAATCTCTTGGCCACGAGTTATCCCAAACGGCGTGGGTTCGATTAATCAAAAAGGAATTGATTTTTATGATCGCTTAATTGATGGCGCGCTGGAACGAGGTATAGAACCTTGGCCAACGCTTTATCACTGGGATTTACCGCAGGCTCTGCAAGATCGCGGTGGTTGGATGGTTCGTGAGAGCGTGGATTGGTTCGCCGAATATGCCCATGCCATGGCAGAACGATTCTCTGATCGAGTCAAAAATTGGATGACAATTAATGAACCGTTTTGTAGCGCTTGGCTGGGCCACTTATCTGGAGTAATGGCACCTGGTATCAAAAACCTTGAGAAAGCAGTTGCTGCTTCTCACCATTTACTTCTTGGTCATGGCAAAGCAATTCTTGCAATCAAGGATGTCAAAGAATCGACAAAAGTTGGAGTTGTACTTAATTTTACGCCGGCAGTACCTGCCTCTGATAGCCAAGAAGATAGGGTTGCAGCGCAACTAGCAGATGGTTTTGATAATCGTTGGTTTGCAGATCCAATCTTTAAAGCAAGCTATCCAAAAGATATTGTTGAAGCCTTTGACATAGATGTTCCAATAGTTGGCAATGATTTATCAATTATAAGTACGCCAACTGATTTTCTCGGTATGAATTTCTACTTCCGCCAGACTGTGGCATTTGACGAGAAATCAACTCCGCTGAAATATCGCCAAGTTACGCCGAGCGCTGAACGGACCTTTATGGGCTGGGAAATTCATGCGCCGACACTCACAGAATTACTAATGCGCTTCTCATCGGAATATCAGCCTAACGAAATTTTTATAACTGAAAATGGCTCAGCATGGGACGATCAATTGATCGATGGAAAAGTTGAAGATAAAAATCGAGTGAGTTATTTAGAACGACATCTCGAGGCGCTCTTTGTTGCAAAGGCAAAAGGGGCTCCGGTAAATGGTTACTTTGCTTGGAGCTTGTTGGATAACTTTGAATGGGCGTATGGGTACGGAAAGAGATTTGGCTTGGTTTATGTTGATTACCCAACACAGAAACGAATACCAAAGAGCAGCGCGCATTACTATCGCGAGCGAATCAAAGAAAATTAATGCGTTAAAGTGACTTTATTCAATCCTCTTGAAGAATCTGGGTTGTATCCAAGACTTAGCGCCAATTTTACGGCCAAAATCTGAATTAAAGTTGCATCAACCACGCAGTTCAAAGGCTCATCATCACTCTCACAACCGTTGATAACTGTTTCACCACTCTTTACAGCTCCGCCGCTACCTAGCCAGATAACGCTCGCTCCACGATCTCTCGTTTCAGCGGCAGCTTTCTCAAATCCGCGAATAATGCTCGCTTTTGGCGCTAGGAAAAATACCGTGCAATTCTTATCTATAGCTGCCATCGGGCCATGAATGTAATCAGCGGCGGAGAAGCCTTGTACGAATTTAAAGGAAGTTTCCTGAATTTTCAGCGCTCCTTCTCGAGCGTTTGCCAACGCAAAACCGCGCCCTACAAATACCAGATTCGAGTGCTGAGTAATTTCTTTAATCAACGAATCTGAAATTTGATTTAGTTGAAGAATATTTGCGACTAAATCACCCGCATTAGAGAGGCTCTTCGTATTACCGCTCCAGGTTCTAACCAAAATCAGCGACGTCAATAATTGAGCGGAATAACTCTTGGTTGCTGCCAGCGCCTTCTCGGGGTTAGCTTGTAGATCAAGATGCAGATCTGCCGTCTTAGCCATTTGAGAGTTAGCATCATTGGTCATCGTGATTAAAAGCGCGCCACCATCAGACGCAGCTTTCAGATAATTCAAGAGGTCAGGAGATTGACCGCTTTGGCTGATTCCAATCACTAAAGAATTTCTGTAATTTAACTTCGCACCGTTAATAGATACCGCCGATGGCGAGGCGAGCCCTACTGGAAGACCCAACTCAGTTTCGATTAACGTCTTTAAGAATAAACCAGCGTGTGCTGAGGTTCCACGCGCCACAATCATTACGTTGTTAATGTCGCGTCCTTTAATTAGAGCGACCGCATCGGCAAAAGCTTTTTGGTTCGAAATTATCCTCGAAAAAACCGCAGGAATTTCCGCGATTTCACTCTGAATTATCTGGCCGCTCATTTTCCCGCTCTTCCAAAGTCATCTTCAAGACGAATTATGTCGTCCTCGCCAAAATAGGTTCCGGTTTGGACTTCGATAAAGATAAGTTGTTCATTTCCGATATTTGCGATGCGATGTGCCGCGTCAATTCCAATATCAATCGAATCACCAGGTCCAATTCGCTTCACAACCCCATCAATAGTGACTTCCGCTTCCCCGCTTACGATGAACCAATGTTCGGCGCGCTTCTTATGGCGTTGATAAGAAATTCGCTTTCCCGGATGCACCCTAATCGATTTAACTTTATGGACTGCGCTCTCTTGAAGAACTACATAACTACCCCAAGGGCGAACTTCCGAATTCATACGCTAATCCAACCATGATTTTGATTGTATAGACATTTAGGTTGGTAATGATTATCCTCGTGGAGATGTCTAAACGCGTGATTGTTACCGGAAGCAGTGGGATTGCCGCAGCCCTTATTCGCGCCTTAGCAGATCGTGGCGATCAGGTTTTTATCTTAGGTGGCGCCGCAACCGACTCACAGAATCTAATTGCGGAAAATTCAAATGTTCTAGGTTTTCTCGATATTGATTTACGAGATGAGGAGCAGAGCGCATCGGCATTTAAAACTGCTGGAACGCAGTTAGGAAGAGTGACTGATGTCGTCGCCATAGTCGGCGGTTCCGGCAGAAAATTCGGCGACGGAAAATTTGAAGAGATTTCACTTTCTGCTTGGAATGAGACTCTTGCTTTAAATCTATCGACAACGTTTTTAACACTTCGCGAAGGTATAAAACTATTGAAAGAAACCGGTGGTTCTATAACCTTGACCGGTTCAGTGCTTGCGAGTTATCCAGTTAAAGAGCATTTCACAACGCATGCCTATGCCACTAGTAAAGCCGCGATTGAAGGTATGGTGACAATTGCCGCAAGTACCTATATGGATGCGGGAATTCGAGTTAATGCTGTACGTCCCGGTTTGGTCGCAACTCCGATGGCGAAGCGAGCTGCTGAGGATCCAATAATTCAAGAGTATATAAAGAAGAAACAACCTTTTGCTGGTGGCCAATTGCCAGCAACCGATCTTGTGCCGGCTTATCTTTATCTAATCGACAACTCTGTAACTGGAGAAATCCTTACAGTGGATGGCGGTTGGAGTTCAGTTAAAGAAATCTAACCTCGAAAGGAAATGAAATGGCCCATCCAAAGTATTCAAAGAAGAAGATTGCAAAAACAATTGATCACTCACTTCTCAAGCCAGAAATGACTCGGGATGAGGTTAGGCAAGGTTGTGAGATTGCGAAAAAATATGACGTTGCCTCGGTCTGTTGTAAACCATCAGATGTGGCATTCTGCGCAGAAATTCTAAAAGGTACCGATGTTGAGATTGGCACAGTTGTTGGATTTCCTCATGGTTCAAGCACTACGGCCACCAAAGTTTTTGAAACTAAAGCTGCAATAGCCGATGGCGCTACCGAAATTGATATGGTGCTAAATATCGGATTATTGAAATCAGGTTTGTACGAAGAGGTTAAGTCAGATATCAAAGCTGTCGTAGATGCAGCCGGTGGAAAAATGGTAAAAGTGATTCTAGAAAATGCTTATCTAACCGATGACGAAAAGGTCACTGCCTGCAAGCTCTGTGAGGCAGCCGGCGCACATTACGTGAAGACCTCTTCTGGTTATGCGCCTACTGGAGCAACTGTCGCAGACGTTAAGTTGATGCGCGCCTCAGTCTCGCCTAAAGTGAAGGTCAAGAGCGCAGGTGGCGTGCGAACGTTAGATGCGTTAATTGAAATGTTGGATGCTGGCATTGAGCGAAGTGGTGCGACAACCACCAGCACAATGCTTGATGAATACACCCAAAGGTTTGGTGACTGATTGAAAAGATTTCTTGGCGTCGATCTTGGCGGCACCAATATCAAGTATGCCGTTATTGAAATTGATGGCACAAGCATAAAGGAAGTTGTAAAAGACCAGATATCTACTGAGGCCAAGAATGGCCCCGATCATGTGACCGATCGAATCGCAACTTTGATAAAGAAAATTGATGGCGAAATGCCAATTGTTGGTGTTGCCGTCGCCGTCCCCGGAATCTTCAATCACGACACCGGCGAGATTCTGCTTTTCCCAAATCTTCCGGGCGCTTGGGAGAACTATCCATTTACGAAAAAACTAAGAGAAGCTACTAGAAAATCGATAGCGCTGATAAATGATGCAAGAGCATTCTGTCTCGCTGAATCAACTCTCGGTGCCGGTCGAGGCCATCGTTATGTCGCTTGTATCGTTATGGGAACTGGAGTAGGTGGCGGTTTAGTAATCGACGGCAAAGTCCATGAAGGCGCAACCCGGGGCGCTGGCGAAATCGCTCATCAAGTTGTGGCGCCAGATGGTCCGGTATGTGGTTGTGGTACTCGTGGATGCGTAGAGGCGTTAACTTCTTCGGCGGCAATTTCTGAAATGGCAGGAACCAATACTCCTGAAGAGGCATACGAGCGAGCGAAGGCTGGCGATGAAAACGCTATTGCTGCTTTCCGTAGCGCTGGAAAATGGTTAGGTATCGCGCTTGCAAATGTAAATGCAGTTTTTTCACCCGAAATATTTATTGTTGGCGGCGGCGTTGCGCAAGCCGGTGATTTGGTTCTCGATTTCATTCGAGCAGAGTTGCATGAAAGAAATCATCTCTGGCCAAATTCAGCCTTTAAAGTTGTTCCTGCTCAACTTAGTTTCTTTGCCGGCGCAACTGGCGCTGCGCTAAAGGCAGCCGCTGCAGCAGGCACACAGTTAAGTTTCACATCAATCACATAGCGATTTGAAGCATAAGCTGTCTCGGTAAATTCAATTATCTGACCCCGGGCATCAGAAATTACTCGAGTTTCAACAAGTAGCGGCGTTCCCAGCGGAATATCAAGCAATTTAGCTTCGCTGCGATCAGCAACTCGTGCCTGGAGCCAACAATTTGCGGTCGAAGGGCCATAACCAATTTCCCGTAATTTTTCATGAAGTGATCCCGTAGTTAAATCTGCTGTAAGAACTGCTTTGCACTCTGGAATTAGCGCAACGCGCTCAATGCTAAGAGGTATGTCATCTGCAAGACGCAGCCGCTTGATTACAACTACCTTTACTTTTCCAGTAAGCCCCAAAGCTTCGCGATCACGAGCTCCCGCAATCTCAATTCCTTTCGAGAGAATCTCCGAGGAAGGGCTCAAACCACGTCGCCGCATATCTTCGGTAAAGGAAAACAAAACCCCTTCACTGCGGTGAAGCGGTTTACTTGCGATAAAAGTTCCGGCGCCTCGTCTTCGATCAACCAACCCTTCGCGCAGTAGATTCATCATCGCTTGGCGCGCAGTCATTCGGCTAACTTTGAAGCGGGCCGCAACCTCAACTTCCGATGGAATCAACTCTCCCGGCTCGCCCTTTGCTACCAAGGTGCGGAGCCAGCCCTCAATTTCGAGGTATCTGGGACCTTGATTTCTCATCGCTTCGCGACTACCTTCCCTCAAGTCGTATAGACATTTAGCTGTCACTTCTAGGGGGAAACATGTCGGCTGCTGGTTCATCACCATTAGCAGGGCGATGGACCGCGGCCGCTCATGGTCTTCTAGAACGGCTTATGACTGAGCAAGGTAATGCCATCTCCCAGGCTGCGCAATGGTGTTTTGAAAGTATTTCTAACGATGGTGTTGTGCATCTATTTGGTTCTGGCCATTCTCGAATTCCAATTGAAGAGATGTTCCCGCGATATGGATCCTTCCCGGGTTTCAATCCAATTGGCGAGCTATCAATGACTTTCCATACCCAGATTGTCGGAGCCAACGGGCAGCGCCAGGCGATGTTCATTGAACGCGTTGAGGGATTAGCTGACCAGATTCTCGATAACTGGATATTTAAATCCCAAGACCTACTTTTTGTCTTTAGCGTTAATGGTAAGTCGGCTGTTCCGCTAGAGATGGCGCGCGGCGCTAGAAAAGCTGGAATTAAAACAATTGCAATAACTTCAGTTACTCAAAACAAAGATGGTAAACCAACCCACTCAAGTGGCACTACCTTGATTGATCACGCTGATTTAGTAATCGACTTATGTACGCCCATTGGAGATGCGCTAATTGATATTCCTGGACTTGAGACTCGAGTAGGTCCGGGATCCAGTGTTACCGCAATCGCTATAGTCAATGAAATTAAAGTCCAGACTGCAGATCTCTTGGTGCGCAGCGGATATTTACCGCCAGTTCTCACCAGCTCCTCGGTCGTGGGAAGCGAGAAGAGCAAGGCGCTCTTCGACTCGGCCTATGCCGAGCATGCCCGGCGCATTTCATCTCGAATGAGAGGCGCGGGGGGATAACGGAAAATTTATCCGCCAGCCCTTCCCAGCGAGGGGCGCCCGGTGGGTAAATAGGGACCTTGGTTGGCTCGAGCCGGCCGGGACTCTATGAGTTACAACTAGTACTAGGAAGGGAAAGAGAATGAAATCAAGAAAGTCGATGAAGCCGCTTTTTGCAGCGGCAACATCAGTCGCACTTGTTCTTGGAATGTCTCTAACTGCCGCACCAGCTAACGCTAATAACTATGTAATTGGCGTAAGCAATGGTTGGGCAGGAAATTCATGGCGCGAGACAATGGTTTGCGCAATTAAGGCAGAAGCTACTCTCTCCAAGAAAGTATCAAAGGTCCTTGTATCGTCACGTAATACTGATGCTGCAGGCCAATCTGCTGACGTTCGCGCATTTATCAGCCAGAAAGTAAATGCAATTATCATTAACCCAGGTGATAAGGATGCAATTAACCCAGCACTTGGCGAAGCTATTAAAGCTGGCATCAAAGTCATCGCAGTTGATGGACCGGTAAGCGCTCCTGGCGCATATATCGTTTCCAACGACCAGAAGAAGTACGGCGCAGCAGGTGCTGAAGCTCTTGCAAAGGCCATGAACTACAAGGGCAATGTTCTTTACATGCGCGGTATTTCCGGTCACCCAGCTGACACTCTCCGTGACGAAGGCTTCAAGTCGGTCATGGCGAAGTACAAGAACATGAAGGTGACTAAAGAAGTATTCACCAACTGGGATTGGGCAAAGGGTGGCGAGCTTGCAAAGCAGCTACTTAAGCCAGGTAAGTTCCAAGGAGTTTGGACTTCCGGTATCGACTATCCAGTAGTCGAAGCTATGAAGACAAACCTACGTGGCAAGTACATCCCACTAGTTGGTGCTGATAACAACGAGTTCCTCCGCCAGACCAAGGAATTGGCAAGCAAGGGCTTCGTTGGAATCGTCGTATCTAACCCAGCCGTTATCGGTGGCGCCGGACTTAAGGTCGCTCTCGATGTTCTTGATGGTAAGACCGTTGCAAGCGAGTCACTATTGACTCCAACTGCTTGGACTTACAAGGCAAACAAGAAGGAGATTGATTCTTCTTACTTCGTTGGCCAAGAGGCGACATTCTCAAGCGCCGTCAAGATCCCTGGCTACACAACCTTCAGCCCAGCACAGCTGTTCCGCTGCAAGGCACCACAAGACTCCGATGACGGAGCTCGTGCATAGTTAGAACGCGATAAGCGTTTACCGAACCTCAGAGCCGAAAGGCTCTGAGGTTCTCACTTGAAAAACGTGAAGGGAAGCGATGGGAAATCTTCTTGAGATCCGCGCAGTAGCAAAGAACTACGGCCCAGTTGTGGCCCTTCGAAACGCTAATTTCACCGTCGCACCAGGCGAGATACACGCGTTAATGGGAGCAAATGGCGCAGGCAAGTCAACTCTCGTAAAAATACTTACAGGTGTAATCAGTGGCGATGCCGGTACCATCAAATTAAATGGCGAAGAAATACATTTCACTTCTCCCGATAATGCTCGTAAAAATGGCGTCGCTCCGGTTTTTCAAGACCCAGCGTTAATTCCTGATCTCTCACTTCGTCGTAATCTTCGGCTAACCAATACCAATATCGCTAAATTTGAAGAGAAAATTGCCTATCTTGGGCTAAAAATTAATCTTGAAGAACAAGTTTCTCGAATTGAATTACCAATTTTAAGAATGATTGATTTAGCGCGGGCGCTCGCCCATGATCCAAAACTATTAATTCTTGATGAAATCACCGCAGCCTTGCCAGCAAATCTTGCCGAAGTTGTAATTAGAGTTATGAATGAAGAGAAAGCTCGGGGAAATTCAGTTGTCTTTATCTCCCACCGCTTATCTGAGATAGGTGAAATTTGTGACCGCGTTACCGTGTTACGGGATGGAATCGACGTCGATTCTTTCAATACTTCGGAGGGCGATGAGGATCGAATTGTTTCGGCAATGCTTGGCAGCAAGATTACAAGTGCTGAATCGAAAAATCGAAGCGCATCAATAAGTAAAGAACCATTACTCACGGTTCGAGGAATTAAAGATGGAGATAAATTAGTAAATATTGATTTTGAGATTTATCCCGGAGAAATCCTGGGCATAGTCGCACTTGAAGGACAGGGCCAGGATTCGCTCTTCGATATTCTCGCAGGCGAAGTGAGCGCAAAAGCCGGTGAGATCCACTTCAGCAATAAAAAAGTTGATTTTTCTCATCCCGCCGACGCGATCAAGTTAGGGATTAGCTATGTACCTGGTGATCGAAAAACTGCGCTACTTCCGCAGCGATCTATTCGGGAAAATCTTGCTCTCACCAAGTTCCGCAAACTTCGAAGTTGGAATTGGATAAACCAAAAAAATGAAGATTCTTTAGTCGATAAGGCAGTTTCGAATCTCGAGATTGATACTCGTGCTAGCTCTCAAGTAAAGCAACTAAGTGGTGGTAATCAGCAGAAAGTGACAATTGGTCGCTGGATCACAACTGGCTTTGACCTACTGCTCTGTTTTGACCCGACTCGGGGTATTGATGTTGGAACCAAGAATCAAATCTATAAATTGCTATCAGGGCTCTCAGCTGAAGGTAAATCAGTCCTTTTATTCACGAGTGAACTCCGTGAAGTCCAACTCGTATGCGACCGAGCGATTGTTCTTTATAACGGAAAAGTTCAAGGTGTTTTCGATGCCGCAAAAGCTGATGAAGAGTTACTCCTTAATGCAGCTTACGGGAGAAACTAATTATGAAACTTTCGCTTCGAGAGCAATACTGGAATCTTTCCATTCTTGGTTTAGTAATTATTTTAACCGTCTGGCGCAGCAACCAACTTCCAGTGTTCGGCTCATACGAAATCAAGACCATCATTCTTGGAATTATTCCAATCGCATTGTTAGCTATGGGCCAGTCTCTGATAATTATTGGCGGTGGCATAAACCTTGCCATTGGCGCGGAAGCTATTCTTATCAATTGCATCACTGCTAAATACAGCGAGGGCAGTGACTTCGCAACATCGCTACGCTGGGCGTTACTAGGAATCGTAATTTCAGTTATTGTCGGCGCGGTAACTGGATGGATAATTTCTAAATCTGGAATCGCAGATATCGTTGTAACTTTAGCAACTAGTTTCGTCTTGATTGGATTCGCCCTCTTTATTCAACCCGGGCCTGGTGGTGGTGTGAATCTAGATTTTGCTAAATATTTCATTGGTGGTGAAGATTCCTATCTCGCACCTTTATTTGTTCTATTCTTACCAATACTTTTAATCTGGCTACCACTTCAAAAATCTCGCCTCGGTATCTCTTTCTACGCGATCGGATCAAGTAAAGATGCAGCGTTTTTATCTGGTGTAAATGTGGCTCGCACGAGAGTTTCGCTCTATGCAGTGGGTGGTTTATTCGCAGGCCTTTGTGGCGTTTCGCTGACAGCAATTACTCAAGCCGCTAGTCCATTCGCGGTAATCAGCAATACTGCAACGTTGAACTCTGTTGCAGCTGCCGTGCTGGGTGGCGTTGCTCTAGCCGGTGGTGTGGGCGGTTTATTTGGCCCAGCCCTGGCATCGCTTGTTCTCTATTACATCCCGACCATCATGCTCGGTTACGGAATTGATCCGGCTTATAGCCAGATCATCCAAGGCGCGCTAACTATCTTGGTCGTCTTAGTTGGCGGGTTACTAAGAGCAAGGGGTAAGCGATGAAACTCAAAATCAATAGATCAATGATCGCACTCTGGATAATTCTTGCGCTGACTTTTCTTGTAACTGGTCTCGTTGATTCTTATTTCTTCTCAATTCCATCTATCGGTATCACTCTGCAACTCGCGGCACCATTGGGATTACTTGCTGCTGGTCAAACAATCGTGATGCTCACTGGCGGTATCGATCTTTCCTTGGCCATGATTGCTACCGGCGCTGCTTATATTGTTAGCGTTAAATCTGAATCTGGACTATTAATCTCGTTGGCATACGCCCTGATCTTCTGTGTAGTGGTCGGAGCAGTGAACGGAATTGCGGTAGGAGTCTTTGGAGTTAATCCTCTAATTATGACTCTGAGTATGAGCGCGATTTTGATTGGTGTATTTACAGTAGGCGTCTCAACCTTCCTCCGCGGCAGCTCACGTATGCCAGATCTTCTTATTACCGCAAGCTCGGGATTAATTCTTGATCCAATTACTTGGCCGCTCATCATTTGGATAATCGTTGGTGGATTTGTTCACTTCTCCTTAACGCGAACTGGTTTCGGTCGAGTTATTTATGCAATTGGCGATAACGCTAAAGCAGCGCGCCTTGCTGGTGTGAAAGTTTGGCAGGTTCAGATTGCAGTATATGTATCTTGCGCAATTCTTGGTGGTATGGCTGGAATTATGTTGGGTGGCCAATCTGGTGCAGTTGCCATCAGCTTAGCTAACTCTTATTTACTACCCTCAGTTGCGGCCGTAGTTATCGGTGGAACATCAATTATGGGCGGAATGGGCAGTTATTCTGGAAGTGTGATGGGGGCTTTGATTCTCTCCGTACTTTCATATCTCTTAGCAACTCTGAATTCATCAGAGGCCTTCAAACAATTAGTTTATGGAGGTATTGTCCTAGCCCTGGCTTGGGTTTACTCTTCAATCTCAGAGAGAAAGTAATCTGATGAGCACCGCAGCAGTTATCGGAACTGGATTTATCGGTACCGTTCATATTGAAGCAATTAGAAGAATGGGTGTTCCGGTAAAAGGTGCGCTCGCCGGAAGCGCTGAAAGCACGAAATCTGCCTCGGATCGCTTAAATCTAGCCCATAGCTATAAAGATGTATCTGAGATCGCAAGCGATAAAGATGTAAATATCGTGCATGTAACGAGCCCAAACGCGCTTCACTTTGAACAGGTAACGACGTTATTAAATGGTGGAAAGCATGTTATCTGTGAAAAACCACTTGCGCTCACCGCTAAAGAGGGCGAAGAATTACTTCGCCTTGCTGAATCAAAAGGTTTAGTGCACGCCCTTTGTTTTAATACTCGTTTCTATCCGATGGTTCACGAAGCAAAGAGCCTTGTGAAGGCAGGGAAAATCGGCGCTCCAACTTATGTTAAGGGCTCGTATCACCAAGATTGGCTACTTCAAGCAACGGATTGGAATTGGCGGTTAGAGGGTGAGAAGGCCGGTGATTTGCGCGCGATAGCCGATATCGGTTCTCATTTAATTGACCAAATCTCTTTTGTGACTGGACTTGAAGTTGAATCTGTACTCGCCGATTTACACACAATAGTAAAGGAGCGACAGAAGCCAACCGGACCGGTCCAAACTTTTACCGTAGATAAAACTTCAAAGCGGGAAACTGTGAAGATGAGTTCAGATGATGCCGCCGGCGTACTTATTAGGTATAAGAATGGTGCGCGCGGAACCGTCTCAATTTCACAAGTAAGTGCTGGTCGAAAAAATAATCTTTCTTGGGAAATATCCGGAACCGAATCGGCAATTGCTTATGACTCCGTAGAGCCAGAAAAATTATGGATTGGCCACCGAGGAATTCCCAATGAAATTTCGTTGAAAGATCCCACGACTATTTCAAGCGATGCGGCGCGTAACGCTTTTTATCCGGGCGGACATATTGAGGGGTTTGGCGAGACTTTTCGAGCGCTCTTTGAGCGAGTTTATGGCGATATCGAAAGCACAAATCGCAAAGTTGATTATCCGAATTTCCGCGATGGAGTTACCAGCCTTCGCGTAACAGATGCAATCGCAAAGAGTTCGAAGACCCAGAGCTGGGTTAAGTTAGATTAGAAAAGGAGAAATAACATGAAGCTAGGACTACTAACCGCACCACTTCCCAGCGTTCCGCTCCTCGAGATTGCTGACTGGGCGAGCGCGCAAGGATTCGAAATGCTCGAAGTCTGTTGTTGGCCGAAGAGCGCTGGTGCAAATCGACGTTATGCGGGCATTACCCATATCGAAGTAGAAGATATCTCCCAAGGTAAATGCGACGAGATTGTTGGAGAACTGAAAAAACGCAAGATAACTATGTCAGCCCTTGGTTATTATCCAAATAACCTCCATCCAGATCCCGCACACCGCAAAGAAGTTAATGATCACACCAAAAAGGTGATCCGCGCTGCCGGAATGATGGGTATTCCGGTTGTTAGTACCTTTATTGGAGCTGATGCCAATAAGACTCAAGAAGACAATTGGGAAGAAGCTAAAAAAGTTTGGAAAGATATTGTTAAGTACGCCGAAGATAATAATGTAAAGATTGCTATTGAGAATTGTCCGATGATTTTCAGCAAAGACGAATGGCCCGGTGGGCACAACCTTGCGTTTTCGCCGAAGATTTGGCGCGAAATGTTTGATTTCTTCGGTCCAACTGTGGGATTAAATTTAGATCCATCACACTTAATTTGGCAGATGATTGATGTGGATAGAGTAATTCGTGAATTTGGATCGCGGGTGTATCACACCCACGTTAAAGATATGGAGATAGATCGCGAAGGTCTCTACAACAACGGCGTTATGACCAAAGGAATCGGTTGGCAACGCCCAAGACTTCCAGGTTATGGAGAAGTTAATTGGGCGCGCTTCGTCTCCGGGTTATCCCAAGTTGGATATGACTACGTGCTCTGTATAGAGCATGAAGATCGTCGCTTCGAAGGAACCGATGATCTAGTCAAGCAAGGCTTCTTGATTGCACGCAATCAAATATCCGCGCTACTTCCAATGACGATTCGTTAAGCGTTTACGGTCGCAACAATGCGATCAGTAAACTCTTGAGTATTTGGATCTTTGAGAATTAACTTAACGCGACCATCAGGCAGAGTCTCTTGTTTGATGATGGTCTTACCCTCAAAGGTTTGAGGCTTCGAGGAGATTCGTGGCGTTGATCCGCCGCGCCAATCTAGATCGACTTTTGCCCAACCATTGCTCTCTGCTGATTTATAGCAAGCATCCATGATGGCGTTAACAACATATCCATCGTAGAAAGTCTCCATAGGTTGAGTTCCGGCTTCCATTGAGTGGAACATGTCAGAGAACATATCTACATAACCCAACTCAGCGACTTCATCGCCTACCGGGAAGAGCCAGCCAGTTGAGGCTTCAGCTTTCTCTGCGACATAAGAGTTTCCTTCGGCTGCCGTAAACATTTCAAAACCGGTACGGAGGAAGTGGTTCATCCAGATAGTTCCATGTGTTCCGGCAACTTCATCGCGAAGGTCCATACCACCGCGGAATGTCCATGAAACTTCAAATTGTCCAATAGCGCCGGACTCAAATTTAATGAGCGCGATTGCGTTATCTTCCGCGTTGATTGGGTGAACTAAGGTATCTCGCCAACAGAGGACTTCTACTGGACGATTATTTTTACCAACGAAGTTTCGGATAATTTCAATGCAATGGCAACCTAAGTCGATTATGCAACCACCGCCTGCCTGTTTATCATCCCAGAACCAAGCGCTATGTGGCCCAGGATGCGTTTCTCTTGAGCGGACCCAGAGAACATCACCGACTGCGCCAGCCTTTACCGATTTAACCGCCTTCAAAGTCTTTGGTGTGTAGCAGAGATCTTCTAAGTAGCCAGCGAATACTCCAGCCTTTTCAACTACATCAAGAATTCTTTTCGCTTCAGCGCCATTGCGCGCGAGTGGTTTGGTACAGAGTATCGCTTTACCAGATTTAGCCGCGAGAGTTATAGCTTCTTCGTGCATATGGTTTGGGAGCGCAACTACGACAACTGAGACATCTGGATGATTAATCGCATCTTCAATGCTGGTGGTGTAATTAGGAATATTCCATCGCTTTGAGAATGCCTCACCACGCTCTTTACTTCGCGAATAAACAATCGCGACCGAGTCTCGATTTCGTTGTCCATGAAGAGTCATTGTGTAGAAATCACCAATTAACCCTGTGCCCAACATCGCAATTTTCTGCGCCTTCATATCTCTCCCATCCTCAATGGTTTCCAATTAGTCTATACATTTAGCGCACTGATGAATAGACTCCATTTTTGAATCGGAGGGCCATGACAAAAGAGTTATCTGAATACGAGGTCGTCGTAGTCGGGGCCGGTTCGGCCGGTGCAACCGCGGCGTTAGCTGCATCCCAGAGTGGGGCGCGGACCTTGCTGATCGATCGCCTGCCATTTGCTGGAGGCACGAGCACTGGCGTTCTCGACACTTTCTATGGTTTCTATACCCCCGGTGAAGTTGCCAAAAAAGTCGTTGGTGGAATTCCAGATCAAGTTGTAACAGAGTTGAAGAAGTTGGGCCCGGTTGTTGAGCGTCCTAATACTTATGGCGCAGGAACCGGAGTTACCTACAACCCAGAACATTTAAAGGTGGCGTGGGAACGGTTGTTGCGGAAAAGCAACTGTGACCTATTACTTCACTCGCTCGTTCATGATGCAAAAACTAAAGATGGTCGAATTACCGAAATAACTCTGGCGAATCGCGCTGGCGTTTATCGAGTGAAGGCCCAGGTGTTTATTGATTGTTCGGGAGATGCGGATCTGACTCATCTCGCTGGATTCTCATATGAACGCGCTGGAGATATCTCAGCTGCCCAGACACTTACAACCACATTTCGGATGGTCAATGTTGATATGAAAGAACGTAAAACCATCAATAAAGATCAACTACACGAACTTATGCAGCAAGCAAGCAAAGATGGTTTTGATCTGCCGCGCCGCGAAGGATCAGATCACATAACAACCGTTCCAAATACAACCGCAACGGTAATGACAAGATTAGATTCAATCCGTAACAATCCCGATGGTTTTGAATCAGTTGTAGAAGATCCATTCTTTCTAACTGAATCAGAGATGAAAGGCCGCGAACAAGCTTTGGAATATGCTCGATTCTTGAAGGAGCGAGTCCCTGGGTATAAAGATGCAGAAATCTATGGCTTATCAACATTCCTTGGCATTCGAGAGACGCGGCGAGTTTATGGAGATTATCGAGTCACTCGCGAAGATGTTTTAACAGCTCGCCAATTTGACGATCAGATTGGACTTTGTGGTGCACCAATTGAAGATCATCACAGTGGAGATGGCACGCAATGGCGCTATCTTCCCGAGGGCAGCGCAGTCGGTATTCCATTATCAGCGTTACGAATAAAGGGTTCTGAAAATACTCTGGTGGCCGGCCGCTGTTTTTCAGCTAGCCACGATGCGCACGCAAGTATCCGATCAATGGCGCAATGTATGGCAATGGGTGCGGCTGCCGGAGTTACCGCTGCTTTGGCTACAAAAGCAAAGAAAACTATCCGTGAAATAGAGGTATCTGAGGTGCAAACAAAACTGCGCGAAGGTGGCGCGATTCTCTCGCTCCAATGATTCGAACCGTTCTTGGCGATATTCAACCTAGTGAGGTGACCGGCGCTTATCTGCATGAGCATTTAATTATCGATTCACCGATAGTTCGTGAAGAAATGCCACATATATTCCTCGATGATGTTACTTCTGCTATTGCTGAAGTAAAAGATTGTGCCGCGCACTCCATCAATCTCTTGGTGGACTGTATGCCGGGTGAGTCGGGGCGCAATCTAGAAAAATTACGTGCCATCTCAAATGGATCAAAAGTTCATATAGTTTCAGCAACTGGAATGCATAATCCGAAATATTACGAGAAATCAAGTAGATATTTAAACGCTGACCGTGAAAGCTTAAAAGATATTTTTATTGAAGAGTTAAATTCTGGTTGTGGCATAATAAAAATTCACTCATTAAGTGAAGAGTTATCTCCTCACGAACGTGAACTCTTTGCTGCAGCAGTATTTGTGCAAAAAACTACTGGCGCCCCAATCCTCACGCACTGCGAAGATGGCAAGGGTGCAATTGCTCAGATAACTGAATTAAATAATTTAGGTGCTAATTTAAGCCGTACTGTTCTTTCGCATACCGATAAGCAGATAAGTTTTGATTATCATCGTGAAATTCTCGCAAGTGGAATTAATGTTGAGTATGACCAATCGTTAAGGCAGAGTGATTCAGAGACTAAGCCTTCTTTAGATCTCACAATTGCGATGTGTGATGAGGGTTATTCAAACCAGATAATGCTCGGAACTGACGGAGCGCGTAGATCACTTTGGCGCTCCCTCGGTGGCTCGCCCGGCTTGGCTTGGTTAGCTTCCGGTTGGCGTAATTTGCTGGCAGCCGAACTATCTGAAACTGTTTTGATTCAACTCTTCCGAGATAACCCCCGCAGATTCTTGGCGTGGAATAACAGTTGAAAATAGAGAATAGGCTCTACCTATGAGAAACCCGACCCCTGCAGATAAATTCACATTCGGACTTTGGACCGTTGGTTGGCAAGCCCGTGATCCATTTGGCGATGCCACGCGGCCGGCGCTAGACCCAGTTAGAACCGTCAGCGAACTCGCAGACCGCGGTGCGTATGGCGTTACTTTTCATGATGATGACTTGATTCCGTTTGGTTCAAGCGTTAGCGAGCGGGCTGCGCATATCGATCGATTTAAAAAAGTGCTTGCCACAACTGGAATGAAAGTTCCTATGGCAACCACAAATCTCTTTAGCCATCCGGTTTTCAAAGACGGTGCTTTTACCTCAAATAATCGAGATATCCGCCGTTATGCCATCCGTAAAGTGATGACCAATATTGAACTTGCCGTAGAACTTGGCGCAAAAACTTACGTCTGTTGGGGCGGCCGTGAAGGCGCTGAGACTGATATCGGTAAAGATCCGGTTGTTGCACTAGAACGTATGCGCGAAGCTTTCAATATTCTCTCGCAATTTGTACTTGATAAAGGTTATGACATTAGATTTGCATTAGAACCTAAACCCAATGAGCCGCGCGGCGATATCTTCTTGCCAACTATTGGCCATGCTCTTGCCTTTATTTCATCGCTAGACCATCCTGAATTGGTCGGGCTAAATCCAGAAGTCGGTCATGAACAGATGGCTGGCCTTAACTTTGTCCACGGAATCGGACAAGCGTTATTCCATAAGAAACTTTTCCATATTGATTTAAATGGTCAGCACGGCCCGAAATATGACCAAGATCTGGTATTTGGTCACGGCGATCTAAAATCAGCATTCTTTTTAGTTGATCTCTTAGATCGATATAAGTACGACGGACCGAAACATTTCGATTACAAACCGCTACGAACTGAGAGCGATGAAGGGGTCTGGGCATCAGCTTCCGCAAATATGCGCACCTACATACTCCTACAAGAGCGAGCACGCGCGTTTCGAGAAGATCCACGTACAAAAGCAGCGCTCGCCAAGTCTGGTGTGGATGAGCTGCTCCAACCAACTGCATCTTCTAGCGAGAGTTGGCGCGAGATTGCTAATGAAAACTTCGATGTTGAAGCCGCTGGAAAACGCGGTTATCACTATGAAGAGCTCGATCAACTCGCGCTGGAATATTTAATCGGCGCCTAATGTCGAAGGTGGTTGGCGTCGATTCTTCGACGCAATCGGTCAAAGTAGTTGTAAGAGATTTAGGTAGCGGCGCTCTGATTGAGAGCGCATCGCGGCCACATCCCGATGGAACCGAGGTTTCACCAGAATCATGGTGGCAAGCACTTAGCGAGGCGCTTGCACAATTGAAATCTCCGTTCGATGCGATAGCGATAGCCGGTCAACAACATGGAATGGTTGCGCTGGATCAAACTAGCTCTGTAATTCGTGATGCACTTCTTTGGAACGATACGCGCTCCGATAAATCTGCTGAGGAGCTAAATCGCGAAATCCCAGATATCCATCACCAGACTGGTTCAAAGTTAGTCGCATCATTCACCGTCGCAAAAGTTCGTTGGCTGGCCGATAACGAGGTAGCAAATGCACAGAAGGTTGCAGCCATTGCGCTACCGCATGATTGGTTATCTTGGAAATTGATGGGCAGCGAAAATATCGAAGATTTATTTACCGACCGTAGCGATGCTTCGGGAACTGGTTACTTTGATAGTAAAGCAAATAGATATCTCCGAGATATCTTTCAGACCGCAATCCGAAGCGATCAAGAAGTATTCCTACCAAAGATAATTGCACCTGATGCTTTTGGCGGAAAGACCGCTAACGGAATCCCGATTGCTGCTGGAGCTGGCGATAATGCCGGAGCTGCTCTAGGGCTAGGTGCAGAAGTTGGCGATTTAATAATCTCGCTTGGAACAAGTGGTACGGCATTCGCTGTTTCTAATTCATCCACTCATGATGAATCCGGAGAAGTCGCTGGATTTGCTGATGCCACGGGTAATTTTTTACCGCTGGCATGCACGTTGAATGCCGCAAAAGTTTTCTCGAGAATAGCTGATTCACTGGGTGTAACTTTCGAAAAGTTCTCTGAATTGGCGCTTAGCGCGCCGAGTGGCGCTAATGGGCTGCGTCTATTGCCCCATTTTGATGGCGAGCGGACTCCGAACCGACCTAACGCGCGCGGAACTTTCCTCGGTATAACTCACTCGAATTTCACCCCAGAAAATATTGCGCGCGCTGCAATTGAGGGTGTAATCGGTGGAATGGTTTTTGCTGCCAGCGCGCTACAGCGTCAGGGTTTTAAGGCAAGCCGAGTCACTCTTATTGGCGGCGCTGCCCGCAACCCAGCAGTCCAAGAAGTTGCTGCCGAGATGTTTGGAACCAAAATCCAACTGCCACCGATTGGTGAATATGTCGCCGATGGTGCCGCACGTCAAGCTGCTTGGGCTTTAACGGGTAAATTGCCAGATTGGCAGTTGGGTGAGATAAAAACGATTGAACCGAAGCGAACTTCGAGCGTTGCAAAAGATTATTTAGAGTTAATCTCGCAAATCTAACTTAGCGCCCAGCGAACATTTACCGTAACGGTGACTTCCGTTTCGCCAAGATCAATCTGAGTGGCATCACTTGCGGCCTTTTCAACGCCAATCATCGGAAAGTTATAAGTCGGAGCCGTAACTTCATTTAGAAATATGACTCGTCCCAATCTCTGTCCAAGGGCGTTGGCATAGGAAGTAGCGCGAGCTTTAGCATCTGCAACTGCAGCTTTTCGTGCCGCCGCGGATGCAGCTGAGCCTTTGGAAAGAAAAGGAACTACGCCTGTTATCTGAAGTGGATCGCCGCCTGCATCAACTACAGCATCGATTATTTCCCCGGCTCTAGCAGCTTTTCGAATAACGATTGTAAAAGACTGAGTTGCACGATAACCAATTAACTCTTGACCTTTATCTTGGCTGTAGTTGTACTCTGGATAGACGGTAAGAGATGAGCTTTTGATGTCCTTGTTCCCAATCTCATTTACTTTGAGCGCCTCGCGAATTGCGTTAGAAGATTTATTTGCATTTGCCAAAGCAGTTTTGTTTGTGGCAGCCAATGTTGAAACAGATGCTAGAAAACGAACCGCATCCGGAGCGACCGTCGCACTTCCGGTTCCAGTCACTGTTATATGCCTGGTATTTGCCGAAGCTGAGGGGGCAAGTGATAAAGCAGCAATTACGGCTAGAAGAAATACCAAGGCTCTTTTCATAGCGACAACCTACCTTGAACTTCCTGGATATTCTCTGAGCGCAACCTAGGCACTTGCTCTGGAAATTCGATCTCGAATAGCTGCTGCTAATCCGTCACCTTGAGGAGTCACCGCAACAATTGTTGATAATCCTTTTGTATCGCCTTCACGGAGCGCGCTGTAAAGAAATCTTGCGTATTCCGTAACAGTTTTTGGTTCGGCCAATCTAATTACACCCTCCGGTGTAGGAATTTCAGCTAACGCAATTAGTCCTTCACCTGGTTTGGCATCTCGATCTACAACCACCTTAGCTTTCGGCGAATAGTGACGTGTAAGAGATCCCGATACTCGAATCTCATTTAAATCATTATCAAGATCTATCCGAGAAACCTCACGGATCATGGCCTCTGTTACCGCGCCCAATCGCAAAATGCGAGGTAGCGCTCTACTGCAATCAATAATCGTTGATTCCACTCCGATTTCACTATCGCCACCATCAATAATCAAATCTTCCTCACTCAAGAATTCTCCAAGTTCAAGGGCTACATCATTTGCGGAAGTTGGAGAGATGGAACCAAATCGATTAGCACTTGGCGCAGCCACACCATGTCCGCCCTTCTTTATGAAACTTGAAATTAGGTTGAGCGCTACCGTATTCGATGGAATCCGTAGCCCCACAAACTCTTGGCCGCCAGTTAGAAAATCTTTAGCTTTCTCGCTTCTAGGTAATATCAAAGTCATCGCTCCGGGCCAGAATTTCCGCATTAACTCAATCGCATACTGCGGGACTTCCTTTGCCCAATATTCAACGTCATTGATATTTGAAATATGGACAATAACTGGATGATCTGAGGGTCTTCCTTTTATGGAATACATCCGGGCAACCGCATCTTTATTCTCAGCATCTACTCCAAGTCCATAAACTGTTTCGGTCGGGAACGCCACAATTGCGCCACTTAATAGAGATGATGCCGCTTTATCGATCAATTCAAGTGAGCACTTTGATACGGGATACATATTAATATTTCCTTCCCCGAATAAATATGAGGTCGTGAAAACTCAACTCTTATAAGTCTCTATTTTTTCTTCTATCCCACCACAAACCAAGGATCGCAATTACAATTCCAACAATTACCCACAAGAATTCCCTACTCATATAAACACCATAAGACTGGCAGACATACTCACTTTTTGTTTTTGCGGGCAGACCGCGATAGAAATAAAGCGAAAACAAGTGCCAGAACTATCCCAGTATTAACTCCCATTTCATATAACGATCGATTGAAGGATTCTCCTAGCTTGTCTTTCTCCATGGTTAGTGCGGCGCCAACAGTCAAAATATGTCGGACGGCAGCAATAACTCCAATAATAAGGAAACTATCGAGTTGGAATATGCCATCAGTAAAACGGACGACAACAGTTCGCATGATTTCAAGAATGATGACCACCAGTAAGATGTCGTTAACGCCTTGGATCATTCCAGTTGGGAAAAAAGGTTCCGTCTCAATTAGTCGCTTCAACGAAAAAAATGCCGCAAGAGACGCAATTACGAATAGCAGAATTCCCAAAAAGCCGTGAACGATATCTTCTAGTTTGTCGATGAAATTTGTTGGGATAAGAGAATCATTCCCTCTCAGCGCCGCTTTAGCCTTCTTATACAAATTCATATTATTTCTCGTTACGGAAAATAAACCAGTACCACGCAAATAGCACTAGGGGAATGAGGAGCATCAGGGCAATTTCCACAAGAGAAGAATATTATCTAATTTGCCGCTTGGGAATGGGGCTGACTGTAGATGATTTTTATTGTGAATTTCCAGATCAACGTCATCGTTGGAATTGTAGATTTCGACTACTTTCACTTTTTCTGATTAACCGACAGAGTGGCGAGGGCGCCACTACCTCATGATTAAGGCAAATATTTACGCCCAAATATGGAAATACCAAAAGAGCGGATCGGTGCAGTTTTAAGCCTTGTGGTAGATAGTGGATTTGAACCACTGAAGGCGTAAGCCGGCGGATTTACAGTCCGCTCCCATTGGCCGCTCGGGCAATCTACCAATTGTGCAGTGCAAGGGTAACAAGTTCGCCCTTACGCTCACAAATCTATATCACTTGATTGAGGCGTCGTAGATGCTCTGGATTGATGCATCTAAGGCTTTATCGAAATCAGTTTCACTTAATTGAGCGGTAAGCCCCTCAACTAGTGCGCGCGAGAAGCTTGCGATTATTCCGGTGTTCTGTGCCAACATTTTATTGGCATCGTCTCGCGAATAACCTCCTGAGAGCGCAACCACTCGTACAACTCTTGGATGTGAAACTAGATCCTGGTAAAGATTGGTCTTTGTTGGAATCGAAAGTTTCAACATAATATTCTGATCGCCGGAAAGATTATTTGCATGTTCAATCAAAGATTTCTTCAATAATTCTTCAGCCTCTGCTTTTTCTGGACTCTTGATATTTACTTCTGGCTCAATAATTGGGACCAGTCCGCCAGCGATAATCTCGCGACCAATTTCAAATTGTTGTTTGACTATTGCTTCAACACCTTTTGGATTGGCAAGGTTAATTACCGAACGCATCTTGGTGCCGAAAACGCCATGCTTATTTGCAGCCGCGATACGTGAGCCAAGCTCAGGGATTGGCTTCATCAGCTGCACACCATCAGATTCAGCGGCTAATCCGTTATCGACCTTGAGGAAAGGCACTACGCGCTTCTTGCTCCAAAGGTATTCAGCCGTTCCGATGCCATCAATTGTTCGCTCCATCGTCATTTCAAAGAGAATCGCGCCAATTACGCGGTTGCCGTTAAACGCTGGTGACTTAATAAGACGAGATCGCATTTCATGAATGCGGTCGAACATTTCGGACTCATTTGAGTAAGAACTCTCATCGAGTCCATACTGCAAAAGCGCCTTTGGCGTACTACCACCGCTCTGATCTAGAGCAGCGATAAATCCTTTTCCGGTTCGCATCTGTTGCAGCATCTCGTTATTCATAAATCTCCTTGAATTGATTGTCAGGTTGAGATTCTAGTCGGCGATTTTCCAGAGAGAAAATCCACGCGGTACGGTAGCCCCATGGCAGATAGCAGTTTCGATATCGTCTCAAAAATTGATCGGATGGAGCTCGATAACGCCCTCAATCAGGCCTCTCGTGAGGTTTCAACAAGATTCGACTTTAAAGATACCGGTGTCAAAATTGAGTTATCTGGTGAAAAAATTCTTGTCGAAGCTGAAACGGAAGAGCGAGCAAAGGCTGCCTTAGAGGTTTTAAAAGAGAAAATGGTGAAACGAAATGTTTCGCTAAAGCATCTTGAGATCAAAGATCCAGAACAGAGTGGAAAAGTTTTTAAGATATTTGCTCCAATAAAAGAAGGTATCTCAACTGAAAATGCCAAGAAGATCACGAAATTACTTAAAGATGACGGTCCAAAATCGGTAAAAGCTACGATTCAAGGAGATGCTGTTAGAGTCGCTAGTAAGAGTAAAGATGATCTACAAGCTGCTATCACTTTAGTTAAAGGGGCAAAGTTGGATTTCGCAGTCCAATTCACAAATTATCGATGAGCCGCTATACCACTGGTTTGGTTTACGGACTAAGCGCCTACGTTCTTTGGGGGCTACTTCCACTTTACTGGAAACTTGTTGAAGCAGCCGGTCCTTTTGAAATTCTTGCTCATCGCGGAATTTGGTCGCTACTTCTCTGCGTTTTCTTACTTGCTGCGCGTAAACAACTCAAAAGTGCGTATCAAATGGTTAAAGCGCGAAGAACGCTCTCGATTCTCCTTCTCTCTTCTGGCATGTTGATGCTTAACTGGAGCGTATTTATCTGGGCGGTAACTGAGGACCGAGTGGTCGAATCCGCGCTTGGTTATTACATAACGCCATTAATAAATGTCATGGTTGGTATTTTCTTATTACGTGAGCAACTTAAAATTCCTCAGAAAATTGCCGTAGCGCTAGCTTCAATCGGGGTAATAGTTTTGACAATCGGTTATGGCTCGCTCCCATGGGTTGCACTCGTGTTATCGACATCATGGGCCTGTTACAGCCTAATCAAGAAGAAATTAAATCTCGGAGCGCTCGAAACTCTATCTGTCGAAGCGTTATTCGCATTTCTCCCGAATCTTATTTACTTGATTTCTATCGAAAGATCTGGCGATGCAGTATTCGGTAAAGATATCTGGTTAACAATTCTTCTTTTCGGAGCTGGCGCTGCCACCGTAACACCGCTACTCCTTTTCAATGGCGCTGCGACGAGATTGCCCCTTAGCACCGTGGGCTTACTTCAATACCTAACTCCTACTATGATGTTTTTAATTGGTGTATTTATCAATAACGAGGATATGGCACCCACCAAGCTAATAGGCTTTGTATTTATCTGGTTAGCGTTAATTATCCTAAGTAGAGATTTAATTAAATCAAGTCGTTCTATCGACGATAGCATCACAAAGACGCTCTAAAGTCTCGCGCGCAACTCCCCCAGGTAGATTTGAAAGAAGTTCTTTACAGTCACCAGCAAGACCATGAAGGTATTGTTTTGCCTCAACTAGAGCGCGATGTTCCCTTAACTCATTGATCAGGCCAGGTATTTCGTTATCGGGTACTGGGCTAGAGAGAATCATTTTTAATCGCGCATCTTCTGGTTTATTTGAGCGAAGAATTTGTAGAGTCACAAGAGTTGCGACACCTTCTTTCAAATCAGTACCAGGAGTCTTGCCAGATTGATTTGAGTCGCTTGCAATATCGATAACATCATCTGCTAACTGGAATGCAATCCCGATCTTCTCGCCAAAATTAGTCAATGTTTCGACAATTTCCGGAGTAGCGCCGCCGAAGAGCGCGCCAAAGCGGGCGCTGGTTGCGATTAGTGATGCAGTCTTTTCTTGAACTACCCGAAGATAATGCTCTAACGGATCAGACTTTGCGCCTTGAGTCTCTTCGATTTGTCCTATGACTAATCGCTCAAAAGTTTTAGCTTGGAGACGAACTGCTTCCGGTCCTAAATCAGCCAGCAAATCTGAAGCCTTAGAGAAAAGATAATCTCCCGTCAGAATTGCAACGGTATTGCCCCATTTTGAATTAGCGCTTATTACGCCACGGCGAAGTGGAGCTTCATCCATGACATCGTCGTGATAAAGCGTCGCTACATGGGTGAGCTCACAGACAACTGCTGCCTCGATAACTTTTTGATTTGGACCGCTCCCAAAATGCGAGGCGATTAACGCCAACATGGGGCGAAACCGTTTGCCGCCTGCTTCAACCAGGTGACGAGAGGTCTCGACGACTAATGGGTATTCGCCTTTAATCTGTTGTGAAAGTAACTTCTCAACCGCTTCTAAATTGCGCTCTATCTCACCGGCGAAATGAGAATCAACGCCTGGAATCCCGAGGCTCATCAGCGCACTAGCGTAGAAAGAGAGCCGATTAGATCAAGTAGTGGGCCAGGGAAAACTCCCATAAGTAAAGTCACGATGGCAGCCACCCAGATAACACTCATCGTGTATCTCGATGGGATTATTACCGAAACGCTATCGCTACCTGGTTCAGCAAAGAACATCATAACTATTACGCGGATATAGAAGAAGGCTGCGATTGCGCTGGCTAAAACACCAACAACGACAACTGAGATTGCGCCGTTTTCATATGCAGCGCTGAAAATAGAGAACTTTCCAATAAATCCTGCGGTTAATGGAATACCAGCGAATGAAAGAAGGAATAGCGAGAAAATTAGCGCGAGCTGTGGCGAGCGGCGCGCCAGACCAACCCAGCGATTTAAATCGGTAACTTCACCAGAAGCATCCCGCACCAAACTAACTAATGCAAAAGCGCCCATCGTGGTTAGCCCGTAAGTTGCGAGATAAAAGAGGGTTGCTGTGATTCCACTCTGATTTAGGGCGAGAATTCCAGTAATAAGAAAGCCGGTATGAGCGATAGATGAATAAGCAAGCATTCTCTTTACATCTCGTTGTGAAATAGCTATGAGCGAACCAACAATCATTGTAATAATTGCAATCACAATCAGTAGTGGTCGCCAACTCCAAACCGCTCCGCTAACTGCTGTGTAATAGATGCGAAGTGCTGCACCAAATGCAGCAACTTTCGTTGCTGCTGCCATAAATGCAGTCACTGCGGTAGGAGCGCCCTGGTAGACATCAGGAGTCCAAGCATGGAAAGGAACCGCGCCAACTTTAAATAGAAGTCCTACGCTGATTGCTGCTAAACCAATTAAAAGGAAGACATCATTGCCCGGCCCAGAGGTAATTACATTATGGATACCTTGGAAGGAAACTTTTCCAGCAAAGCCATAGAGAAAGGCCGAGCCGAATAGGAAGAAGGCAGATGAATATGCGCCCAATAAGAAGTATTTAAGGGCCGCTTCCTGCGAGAGAAGTCGACGCCTGCGAGATAACCCAGCCATTAAGTAGAGCGGAAGCGAAAGAACTTCGAGAGCAACAAATAAAGTAATGAGATCACTCGCAGCTGGAAAGAGCATCATGCCGCCTACTGCGAAGAGAGTTAGCGGATAAATTTCAGTCTGAACTTTTCCGGTCTTAGTTGCCACTTCTTCTTCTGGAGAGCCCGGAATAGCCGAGGCTTGTGCTGCAAATTGTTCAAAGTCAGCAATTAGTAATAATCCAAGGAATGCGAGAACCAAGATTGTTCCTTGAAGAAAGAGTACAGGCCCGTCAACCACAACCGATTCCATTGCTACCGTTGTTGTCGTAGTTCCGCGCAGTGTTATTACCTGGGTAAAGGAGAGAATCACCGCTCCAAGAGCGATCGCTAGTTGAAGAGATGGACGTAATTTTGCTGAGGTGAAAGCTTCGACAATAACGCCAATTACTGCAGCGGCAAAAATTACGAGCATCGGAGCGAGCGCGCTGTATTCAAGAACTGGTGCAGTAAATCCCATTACTTCTCACCTCCGACAGTCGGTAATGGATCTGCCATTCCCGCCTTTGTAATTGTCGCCTTCGCGGCTGGATTTATCACATCTAACGCTGGCTTTGGATAGAAACCCAGTCCAATTATCAAAGCGATAATTGGTGCAATCGCAATAAGCTCGCGGCGATTTAGATCAGGAAGTCCATCGTTACCTTCCGTAACAGGCCCATGTAGCGCGCGTTGTACCGGAATAAGTATGTATAGCGCCGCAAGAATAATTCCGATAGTTCCGATAATCGCCGCAATTGGATAACGCGTATAAGTTCCGACTAAAACAAGAAATTCACTTACGAAACTGGAGAGTCCGGGAAGCGCAAGCGAAGACATGCCAGCGATAAAGAAGGACCAGGCGAGCAATGGCGTAACGCGTTGTAGTCCACCGAAATCTGCGATGGTTGATGAGCGGCGACGAGAGATCATCCAACCGGCTGTCATAAATAGCGCTGCAGTCGAAAAGCCGTGGTTCAACATATAAAGCGATGCTCCAGAATTTCCTTGGGTTGTCATCGCGAAGATGCCCATGGTGATAAATCCGAAGTGTGAAATCGAGGTAAAGGCGATAAGTCCTTTGATGTCGCGTTGGCCGATAGCAAGAATGGCACCGTAAATTATGCTGATTACTGAGAGCGTGATGATTAATGGAGTAAAAGTCTTTGCGGCATCAGGAAAAAGTTCTACGCAATAACGGATCATTCCAAAAGTTCCGACTTTATCTAGTACGCCTAAGAGAAGTATCGAAGTCCCCGGAGTTGCCGACTTTGCGGCATCCGGCAACCAAGTATGCAGCGGCCAGAGCGGTGCTTTAATTGCAAAGGCGATAAAGAATCCGAGGAATAAGAAGTTCTCAGTTAAATTATCAATCTGCAGAGTACCCAGGGCTGAGATATCAAAGGTCCGCCCAATTTGATTACTTGAAATTACATATAGACCAATTATTGAAGCCAACATCAATAGCCCGCCAAAAAGGCTATAGAGAAGGAATTTCACCGCCGCTGCTTGTCGCGCTCCCGTACCAAAGCCACCAATTAAGAAATAGACCGGAACCAACATCGCCTCGAAGAGAATATAGAAGAGGAAGAGATCTGTTGCGGCAAAGACTCCGATCATCATCGTTTCTAAAACGAGAACTAATACGTAGAAAGTTTTTACGCTAAAGCGTCCGCCCTCAGATTCATACCAACCAGATACAAGAACTACCGGCACCAAAATCGTTGAAAGCAGGATAAGAATTAGAGAGATGCCATCAATTCCAAGTTGGAAATTGATTCCAAGTGCTGGAATCCACGAGTAACTCTCGACAAATTGAAATCCTGGACGATCTATTTCAAAGTTAGACGCTAATAAAACGGTCGCAGCTAAAGTGGCCAGAGAAGAGCCGAGGGCAATTCTCTTGATTGATTCGACTTGACCCTGTTTCAAAGTGGTAAGAAGTAAGGCGCCCAATAATGGAAGCGCCGCGATGATAGAAAGTGTCATATCGTTACCACCCAGATTGCGGCGAGAATTAACGCTGCACCGATAAGAATCAGTAGCGCATAGTTCCTTACATATCCAGTTTGTAGCTTGCGAAGTCCACGTGCGCTTCCAACCGCGGAGGCGGCAACGCCCCGGACCGCTCCATCAATAACTCTTTCATCTGTAACGACGAGAGCTTTGGTAACTTCTTGACCAGGACGCATAAACAAAAATTCATTTGCATCATCTTGGAGCAAATCCCGCCGCGCAAATCGAGTCCAGATGCTTACATCGGAAGGAGCGCTATCGGATTGTTCTCCCCGGTACTTAAGTAGCGCAATTGATACTCCGATTAAAACGGCGACGATTGCTAAGGTCGTAACAACTATTGGCGGCAGAAACTCCACATGTTCGTGATGATCCTTATCCACGACTGGCGCTAACCACTTAACGATTGCTTTGCCACTATATAGAAGATAACCCGAAGCAACCGAACCGATTGCAAGAACTGCCATCGGCGCCCACATTAGGAATGGAGATTCGTGGGGATGAGCATCGCTGGCCCATCGCTTATTTCCAGCAAAGGTAAGGAGCATTACTCGAGTCATATAGAAAGCAGTAATGACAGCTCCAAGAAGAGCAGCGCCGCCAAAGATCACTCCTTGGACGCCGCCAGCATTAAAGGCAGTCTCAATAATTTTGTCTTTCGAATAGAAGCCAGCGAAAGGTGGAACGCCGATAATTGCTAGATAACCTAGACCGAATGTAATCGAAGTTATCGGCATAAATTTTGCGAGTCCGCCATACTTTCGCATATTCACTTCATCATTCATGCCATGCATCACCGAACCAGCGCCCAAGAACATTCCGGCTTTAAAGAATCCGTGAGTTAAAAGATGCATAATTGCAAAGGCATATCCGGCTGGGCCGAAGCCAGTAGCAAGAATCATGTAACCGATTTGAGACATCGTTGATGCGGCGAGCGCTTTCTTGATGTCATCTTTTGCGGTACCGATTACTGCACCGAATAACAGAGTAATAATTCCAATCATCACAACTGCAAGTTGCGCGGTAGGAGCGTTATCAAAGATGAAATTAGATCTAGTAATTAAATAGACACCAGCGGTAACCATCGTTGCGGCGTGGATTAACGCTGAAACTGGAGTTGGGCCAGCCATTGCATCTCCCAACCAAGCTTGAAGTGGGAATTGTGCTGATTTTCCGGCTGCAGCGAGTAAGAGCATCAAGCCCATGGCAGTCAATGCAGTCTCGCCGGCGCCGCCAACTTTCTCTTCAATACCGCTAAATGAAACGCTGCCGAAAGTGGCGAAGCCAATCATTATTGCAATCGACAATCCAAAGTCGCCTACGCGATTCATCACAAAGGCTTTCTTGGCAGCCGTTGCGTACTCGGGCTTCTGATTCCAGAATCCAATCAAAAGATAAGAGGCAAGACCTACGCCTTCCCAGCCAACATAAAGATTGAGATAAGAGTCTCCGAGTACAAGAAGTAACATCGCCGCGATGAAAAAATTCAAATAAGCGAAGAATCTTCTCCGGTCTCGGTCATGCGACATATATGCAATTGAATAGATATGAATCAGAGTTCCCACGCCAGTAATAAGTAACACGAAAGCAATTGATAATTGATCGAGTAGCAGCGAAGCATCGACCTGGAAATCACCTACCGAGATCCAGGTAAAGAGTTTCTGAGTGACTGCGCGCGCCTCCTCTGGGCGGCTGCGCATAGCAAAGAACTCAGTAACACCGACAAAAAACGCGCTCGCAGAAATCAAAGTTGCAAAAATGTGTCCCCATTTATCGGCTTTTCGACCAAGAAGCATTAAAAGCGCAGAGCTAAATAGCGGCAGCGCAATCAAATAGACAATGTTTGTCGATGTATTCACTAGCGGCTCAACAAACTTGCATCATCGACTGATGCGGATCGGCGAGAGCGATAAATGGTCACAATAATTGCGAGGCCAACTACAACTTCACAAGCGGCAACAACCATCGTGAAAAATGCCATGACTTGGCCTTGTAGATTTCCGGTCATATTTGCAAAAGTCACGAAAGCAAGATTGGCGGCATTAAGCATCAACTCGATACACATAAAGACAACGATTGCATTTCTTCGGACAACGACGCCGACTGCTCCGATAGAAAATAGGATCGCAGATAAATATAGATAATTTGTGGGGTTCACTTATCTTCCTCATCTAATTTCGGCAATCCATCAAGGGCATATCGCTTGGTTTCTTGCACATCACCTCGTTCGGCAAGAACGCTGGAAATTGAAAGATCGGATGGTTTGCCATCTGGAAGCAGAGCTGGGACATCTACCGCGTTATGGCGTGCAAATACACCAGAGCCTGGCAAACCTGCGGCCGTTCCAATTGAGGCGCCGCGGAAACGTGCAACGGAACGCGCACGTTGTGAGAGTCGAGCCTCCGAACTTTTCGGTGAATGTGCCAGCACCATCGCACCGAGCGCTGCTGTAATTAGAAGTGCAGATATGACTTCAAAGGCCCAGACATATTGTCGGAAGATTAAGTTTGCGATGCCTTCGACGTTGCCGTTGGCGTTTGCCGAGACTAGTCCGAGTGGTTCTTGGCCAAATTCAGCTCGCGCAATCAGAGAAGTAAGAGCCGCAGCAAATGCAAGTGATGTTGTTATCGCAACACCGCGAAGTCCCTTAATCGTTTCAACTAATGAATCCGAAGAGTCAACGCCAACTAACATCAAAATAAATAAGAAGAGCATCATTACCGCGCCGGTATAAACGACAATTTGAACGATGCCTAGGAATGGCGCATCTTGAGCGATATAGAAAATTGCCAGTGCAATCATCACGAAGGCGAGCAAAATTGCGGAGTGAACTGCTTTCTTTACGAGCAACATCCCAACTGCAGCAAAAACTGTGAGTGGAGCTAACACCCAAAACATTACTGTCTCACCGGTCACTTAGACACCTCTTGCGATGGATGTGATTCGGTAACTTCGCCTCGGTAATAGGAGTGATGATCAGTTCCTGGGTACATAGGATGTGGCGGCATCAACATGCCTTGGCGAAGTGGCGCCAAAAGATCTTCCTTCTCCCAAATTAATTTCTCTCGCTTGTCATCAGCAATCTCATATTCATTTGTCATGGTTAGCGCTCGAGTGGGGCAAGCCTCAATACATAAACCGCAGAAAATACAACGAAGATAATTAATCTGGTAAACCTTGGCATGGCGTTCACCTGGTGAAACTTGATTTTCTTCTGTGTTGTTCTCGCCTTCAACATAAATCGCATCTGCTGGACAAGCCCACGCGCACAATTCACAGCCAATGCACTTTTCTAAACCATCGGCATATCTATTTAACTGATGGCGGCCGTGGAATCTTGGTTGAGTTTCTGGTTTAACTTCTGGGTATTCAATAGTTAGCGGCTTCTTAAACATCGTGGCAAAGGTGACCCAGAAACCTTTTAATTGTTTGAGGAACGGGGCGCTTTCTTGGCCACTTGCTGGAACGCTCTCTGCGTTAGCGCGCTCAATAGCATCAGAGCCCTTAGGTTCTAGTTCGCTCATAACTCAACTCTCTTCTGTTTTGGAAGTTCAGGAACTGGGAAAGATGGTTCGGGCATCTCCGGCACAAATCGCGCTGCCGCTTCAGCTTTTGCCTTACTTGATTCATAAATAGTGGTTGCTAACATCACGAGAACGACAACTGTGATGATGAATCCAGCGAGCATAAATTGTGATGCGCCTTCCTGTGTCATTAAACGCAAGGTGGCGACAATCAGAATCCACGCAATATTTACTGGGATAAGAACTTTCCAACCGAACTTCATAAATTGGTCGTAGCGAAGTCTTGGTAACGTGCCGCGCAACCATACAAAGAGGAAGAAGAAGAGCGCTACCTTCAAGATAAACCAGATAAAGGTGAACCAACCGCCTAACCAACTCTCAGTAAAGCTAAGACCTGGAGGCGCAGCTGGACCGCCGAGGAAGAGAGTCGTTGCGAGCGCTGAGACCGCCATAATGTTCACGTATTCAGCTAAGAAGAAGAGCGCAAATTTCAGCGATGAATATTCGGTGTGGAAACCGCCAACTAATTCACCTTCTGCTTCAGCTAAATCAAATGGCGCACGATTAGTTTCACCAATCATAGAAATCACGTAAATCACAAAAGATGGGAAGAGAACAACGACATTCCACCACTGTGCTTGAGAATCTACGATCTCACTCGTTGACATCGATCCGGCATACATAAAGACCGCAACAAAAGAGAGACCCATTGCAATTTCATATGAAATAACTTGAGCGCTGGAACGGAGTCCGCCCAGTAATGGATATGTCGAACCAGATGACCAACCTGCAAGAACGATTCCATAAACTCCAACAGAAGCTGCTGCCAATATATAGAGGACTCCGACAGAAAGATCCGTTAATTGGAATACCGTTTCTTCGCCAAAGAAGAGAACTTTTCCAGTCATTGGAATTACCGCAAACGCCAAAAAGCAGGTAGAGGCGCTAATGATTGGCGCAATAATAAATATAACTTTATCTGCCGCTTTTGGAATCAAATCCTCTTTAAGTGCCAGCTTCACACCATCTGCTAAACCTTGCACCAAACCAAAAGGACCCACGCGATTTGGGCCAACGCGAAGTTGCATTCGAGCGACGATGCGACGTTCTCCCCAAATAGCGAGCAGAGTAAGTAGAACGCATAAAACGAAGATGAGTAGGGCTTTTACCGCTACCAACCAGATTGGGTCATCAAGTAAGAGACTGGCGTATTCGGTCATGCCTTCACCACCATTACCGGGCCATGAGCGATTCCTAGAGTTGCGATAGTGCGACTCTGTTCAGAATTGCGCGGAATCCAAATTGAAGAATCTTCAATATCGCTAATTTCGCAAGGCAATGTAATTGCACCTTGTTTTGTTGATACTCGAACGAGATCGCCAGCGACTACTCCTAATTTCTTGGCGCGTGATTCCGAAATCACGGCAACTGATGGATGGGCTGTGCCTGCGAGATTATTCTCGCCGTCTTGTAGCGAGCCAGCATCAAGCAAGAGTCGCCAAGAGGAGAGAAGGGCTTCATCAACACTTACTGAAACGTTACCGACAGGCATCGGTTGGAATTCGCTGCGCTTTTCCCAACTTCCAAGTGAAGCAAATTCTTTAGCTGCAGCAGCAACCGTCGGAAGTTTTATTGGAGTTCCCATTTCATCAGCTAGCATCGAAAGTATTCGCAAATCGCTGCGAGTAAGCGAATCAGCAATTGCGGTATCGAAGTATCTCGCTCGGCCCTCCCAATTAACAAAGGAACCGCTCTTTTCAACAACGGCAGCAACTGGAAGTACGACGTTAGCTAATTCAGTTAGGGCGCTCTTTCGAATCTCAAGTGAGACAACAAAGGCTTTGGCTAAACCATCATGGAGATGTGCTGAGATATCGAGCGGATCAACTCCACCAACTAGTAGCGCTTCAATCTCACCACTATGTAACGCATCAAGAATTTCTGTTGTGTCGCGTCCAACGTTAGACGGTATTGAGTCGACGCCCCACGCTGTTTGAATATCAACTCGAGCGCTCGCATCAGTAACTGGTCTGCCACCAGGAAGAAGATTTCCAATTGCGCCAGCTTCAATCGCGCCACGTTCACCAGCGCGACGTGGAATCCAAGCAAGTTTTGCACCACTTGATTTTGCGAGAGCGGCGGCAGCGGATAAGCCACCCATCGCCTCGCAGAGACGCTCGCCAACAAGTATCACAGAGCGATCAGTTAAGCCGGCGACCTGCGAAATAGCCCCGGCTTCATTACCAGCAGCGCTTTTAATTAATCTAGCACCCAATTTTTCACTTCCGCGCGATTTAAATGGTGCAATAGTCGTAATTGGAAGAGCGCGTTTTCTTACCTGTTTGAAGAGGCGTAAGAAGACGATTGGTGATTCTTCTTCTGGCTCAAAACCAACTAGCAGAACTTGATCTGCGCGATCAATATCTCGGTAATTAACTTGGTTACCAACAACAAAGCTTGCGAGAAATTCTCGCTCTTCTTTACTAGATATTCTCGAACGAAAATCAATGTCGTTGGTCTTTAGCGCAACTCGAGCAAATTTCGCATAACCATATGCATCTTCCAAAGTTGCTCTTCCACCAACAAGGACTGCGCTTCGATTTGCTTCAAGACCAGCGGCTGCAATTTGAAGCGCTTCTGGCCAAGATGCCTCACGTAGTTCGCCATTCTTATCGCGAACTAATGGTGTAGTAATTCGATCCTTCTGTGTTACATATTTAAAAGACCAGCGACCTTTATCGCAATTCCACTCTTCATTTACTTGTGGGTCGTCTCCAGCAAGTCGGCGGAGCGTTTTACCCCGGCGAACATCGGTTCGCATATCGCATCCGGAAGCGCAATGCTCACATGCCGATGGGGTTGAAACTAAATCAAAGGGGCGAGCACGGAAACGATATGAAGCTCCCGTCAACGCACCAACCGGACAGATTTGTACGGTATTTCCCGAGAAATAAGATTCAAATGGATCTTTCTCATAAATTCCAACTTGTTGTAGTGCGCCACGTTCATTCAATGTAATAAACGGATCTCCAGCAATCTGTTCAGAGAAGCGCGTACATCTCGCACAGAGAATGCAGCGCTCACGATCCAGAAGTACTTGGGAAGAAATATTGATTGGTTTCTCAAAGGTTCGTTTGTAGCCTTCATAGCGAGATTCGCCACGACCGTTGCTCATCGCTTGATTCTGTAACGGGCACTCGCCACCTTTATCGCAGACTGGACAATCAAGTGGGTGATTAATTAGTAATAACTCCATAACTCCTTGCTGCGCTTTATCTGCAACTGGCGAAGTTAATTGGGTATTTACCACCATTCCGGGTTCAACTGGGATTGTGCAAGAGGCTTGTGGTTTAGGAAACTTTCTTCCATTTATTTCTATCTCAACTAGACATTGGCGACAAGCGCCTACTGGATCTAGAAGAGGGTGGTCACAGAATCTTGGAATTTGAATTCCAAGTCGCTCTGCGGCGCGAATTACTAGAGTGCCTTTAGGAACTGTAACTTCGAATCCATCGATAGTTAATGTGATCATCTCAGTCTGAGTAGATAGCTCTTGAGTACTCATCGAGTTTTCGCCAGATCAAAGAGAGTCGATTTCGCTGGATCAAATGGACAGCCACCTTGCTTCAAATGCTCAAGATATTCATCGCGGAAATATTTAATTGAAGAGATGATTGGACTTGCGGCTCCATCAGCTAACGCACAGAATGAACGACCAGCGATGTTGTCACAGAGATCTAATAACTTATCAAGATCCTTAGCTTCGCCTTTTCCACTTTCCAGGTCTTGCAGAATCTGAACTAACCACCAAGTTCCTTCGCGGCACGGAGTGCACTTTCCACATGATTCATGTTTGTAAAATTCTGTCCATCGCAATACTGCTCGAACAATGCACACTGTTTCATCGAATATCTGGAGCGCTTTAGTTCCAAGCATGGATCCGGCTGCCGCTACGCCTTCATAATCAAGCGGTGTATCTAG
>JAGWYB010000005.1 GCA_018969585.1 Actinomycetales bacterium
AAAATCCTGCAAGCAATCAAGAGCGCTATGGAAGATAACGGCTATCCACCCTCGATGCGGGAGATTGGAGAAGCTGCTGGTCTCGCCTCACCGTCTAGCGTGAAGTACCAACTTGAAGCTCTCGAGGCAAAAGGCTGGATCCGCAGAGACCCTTCACGAGGTCGCGCGCTTGAAGTGCTAACACCAGATGACAAATTTGAAGATATCTCTCCAGAACGAACACATAATGTCCCCCTCGTGGGTCGCATTGCCGCCGGTGGCCCAATATTGGCGGAACAGAACGTTGAAGAACTTCTCCCCTTGCCTGCCTCCATAGTCGGAGAAGGCGAACTTTTCATGCTCAAAGTTGTTGGAGATTCCATGGTCGATGCTGCAATCTGTGATGGAGATTTCGTTGTAATTCGTGCACAAAAAGATTGCAATAAAGGTGAGATTGTCGCCGCGATGATTGATGGCGAAGCTACAGTAAAAACTTTTTCACGCAAAGATGGCCACATTTGGCTACTTCCAGCAAATGATTCCTATAAACCAATAAATGGCGATAATTGCGAAATTTTAGGAAAAGTAACTGCTGTTCTTCGATCAGTTCGCTAAAGCGCTATCTGTTCTAAACTTTTTAATTTTGCCGCAAGAGCATCATCTACCCGAGCTCTAACTTTTGTGCCAGCTTCAGTATGTTCAATTGAAATGACCTCTCCCGTTTCATGAACCCGATTCAAAAGATCTCCCCTGTTAAACGGTATTAGCGTGTAGATTTCAATTTTGGGTCTAGGCAAACTAGCTTCGATTAGCCTTGTTAAATCTTCTATTCCAAAGCCGGTATGTACGGAGATTTTCACCGCTATCGGCTCTTCTCTCAATACAGCGCGGATAGTTTCGGGTTGCGCGATTTCTACTTTGTTTAGTGCGATTATCTCTGGAATACCTTCGCCACCGATATCTCGGATTACTTGACGGACGGCGGCGATCTGCCCGAGGGGATTTGCGCTAGATCCGTCTACAACATGAATGATTAGATCTGCTGAGGAAACTTCCTCTAAAGTGGATTTGAATGCATCAATTAACTCATGCGGCAAGTGCCGGACAAACCCGACGGTATCTGTCAGGGTATAGATACGGCCATCAACCGTCTCAGCTTTTCTAACTGTGGGATCCAGAGTGGCGAAGAGAGCGTCCTGAACTAAAACGCCTGCGTTAGTTAGACGATTTAGCAGCGATGATTTCCCGGCATTTGTGTAACCAGCTATTGCGACAGACGGAATGGAGTTACGCAAGCGCTCTTGGCGCTTGGTGTCACGAGCGGTCTTCATCTCGCCAATCTCTCTTTTGAGTTTAGCCATTTTGTCGCGAATTCGCCGACGGTCAATCTCAATTTTTGTTTCACCTGGTCCACGACCGCCGATACCACCGGCTCGTGCGGCTTGTCTGGAAAGTGACTCACCCCAACCTCGAAGCCTCGGGAGCATATAGCTCATCTGGGCTAGTTCAACTTGTGCTTTACCTTCTTTACTTTTTGCATGTTGCGCAAAGATGTCCAGAATAAGCGCAGTCCGATCTACAACTTTAACTTTTACTTTATCTTCGAGATTACGTAATTGGCTCGGACTTAATTCACCATCACAAATCACGGTATCAGCGCCATTAGCTTTAACAATCCCCTTCAATTCGTTCACCTTCCCGGAGCCGATATAGGTTGCTGGGTCAGGTTTCTCACGTCTCTGGATTACTGCATCCAATACTTCTGAGCCTGCGGTCTCAGCAAGCGCTGCTAATTCAGCCATCGAGTTCTGTGCATCTTGATCGGTTCCGGACGTCCATACGCCGACTAGAACAACTCTCTCCAAGCGAAGCTTTCGATATTCAGCCTCGGAAATATCAGTTAATTCCGTAGATAATCCAATTACGCGTCGCAAGGCGGCGCGGTCACTTAAATCTAATTGAGTTGAATCAAAAGAGTCTGGGGCGAAAGATTCAAACTCAGATACTGCATCCTGAGTTTCATTAAGAAGCTCATCAAACCTATCTTTCATTAAATCTGCTTTTCTAAGAATTTAGACAAATCCACATCCCTCACCAATAGAGCAGGTCCAGTCAGAATTGCATTCGAATGAGCATCAATCTCAACTTCCAATCGACCCCCGGGTGGGTGGATTACCCATCTGCTTGGCAACTTACCGCCGTGCCTAAATGTGGCGGCCATAGCAACCGCACAGGTTCCGGTTCCGCACGATCTAGTCTCACCTACGCCACGTTCGTGAACTCTCATATTCAATTCACCATCACTTCGCTCTTCGACAAATTCGACATTCATGCCCTCTGGGAAAACTGGTGTGAGCTTAGGAGCAACCTTCAAATCGCCGACTTTCTCGAGTGAATTAACGAAAAATACAGCGTGCGGATTACCGACATTTACTCGAATGCCCGTGTTGTGCTCTTCTAAGTCGTCGCAAATTAAGGCTCCCGGTTCGATAGCAATTTGGCCCATATTCACAGTGATGTCCCCGGTTTCCGGAACGCTCAAGAACTTCTTTCCGCTTCGCGTATTGATTGGGAAAATTCCTGGCCGTTGATGCCCACGATCCACCAAATATCGAGCCATAACTCTTATGCCATTTCCACACATCTCAGCGATTGATCCATCTCTATTTCTATAGTCCATAAACCAAGTTCCATCGCGCTTTAGAATTCTTATCAAGCCATCCGCGCCGATGCCGGTTTTGCGGTCGCAGATACGGGCAATAGTTTCAGCAGAAAATTCCTGGACCCCATCTGGATCAAATACTAAAACGAAGTCATTTTCAGTGCCGTGTCCGTATGTTGCTAATGGGCTTATCATCTATTGCTAATGGTAGTTGAAAGAATCTTTTCCAGCCTTTCTTCAGTGCTGCCTTTCAACCAAGTAATTCTGTTATCTCTCGAAAACCAAGTCTCTTGCCTTCTCGAATACTGGCGCGTGGCTCGCTTGGTATCTTCTTGAGCCTCAATTTCAGATAGTTCTCCATCAAGGAACCGGATTATTTGCGAATAGCCAAGAGCTGCCCGGGCAGTCTTTCCTTCTCGTAATCCCTTTGCAAGAAGTTCTCTAACCTCAGCAACGAAGCCCTTTTCCCACATTCGCTCTACCCGATTAGAGATCACATCAGATAATTTCTCTCGATCCATTACTAAACCAAACTGTTTCGCGTCTGGATATCGAGAACTTCCTTGCCGAGGCAGATTTGCGGTAAATGGTCTGCCAGTTAATTCAATCACCTCTAAGGCTCTTATGACTCTGCGCGAATTTTGAGCCGGAATTGCGGCTGCGGCTGCTGGATCAAGCTTTGCCAGCTTGGCATGAAGAGCCAAAGCACCAATTGATTCACACTCGCGCTGAAGTCGAGCCCGAACCTCCTCATTAGTATCGGGAAAATTTAAATCATCGAGAATGGATTTAACGTAAAGGCCAGTACCTCCGACCACAATTGTTGGAATTCCCTTCAAAAGAAGTTCATCAATTTTTGCTCGAGCTAACGCTTGATACTGAGCGGCCGAGGAATCTTCCGTTACTTCCAAGATGTCAATTAGATAATGTTCAATTCCCTGGCGTTCATTTTTTGAAAGTTTTGCAGTTCCGACATCCATTCCTTTGTAGAGCTGCATGGAATCTGCGTTAACAACTTCCCCTTGCAGCTTTTGAGCAACTTTTATTGCTAAGTCACTTTTCCCCGTCGCCGTTGCTCCGACGATGAAAATTAAGGTCATTTAAGAAGGACGCTCTTCATCTGGGGCACGCCGAGAAATACGCCATTTTCTTCAGCCTCAGCCTTCCTACTTTCAAATGCCAGGCCGCCTCTAGTTTCACGAATATTCATAAGGCGGCCGAAAATAAAATGGGGCTTCGCATCTGTAATTTTTACATTTGCGATGTCGCCAGGGCGAGCGCTCTTGCTCAATTCAAAGTGAACTAACCTAAAATCTCGGCTCTTTCCTTGAGCTCTTCCATTTTCTATATCGGTTATTAAAACCTCTAATTCTTTGCCTAGGACTGCTTGATTAACTTCCAAAGAAGTCTGATTTAGAAGGGCGTGAAGTCGGTCATATCTCTCGCTAACAATCTCTTCAGGAACTTGATCTGGCATGGATGCAGCGGGTGTTCCTGGTCTCTTCGAGTATTTGAAGGAATAAGCAGCTAGAAACTTTAGCTCCGCACAGATATCAAGTGTTGCCTGAAAATCTTCTTCACTCTCACCTGGAAAGCCAACAATTAGATCGGTAGTTATTGTCGAGTCAGGGATTTTTGTTCGAACTCGATCGATGATCAATCGATAGCGTTCACTTCGATATGAACGGCGCATCGCCTGAAGAATTTTGTCTGAGCCAGATTGCAGAGGCATGTGAAGATGCGGCATAACATTCTTAGTCTGCGCCATTGCATCAATTACTTCGTCGGTGAAATCCCTTGGATGCGGAGACATGAACCTCACTCGCTCAAGACCATCAATTTGGCCGCATGAACGCAAGAGCTTCGCAAATGCTTCTCGGTCAGCGAAATCCACACCATAAGCATTAACGTTTTGTCCTAAGAGAGTTACTTCAGTAACGCCTTGATCAACTAGTGCATTTATTTCGTCAAGGATTTCTTGAGCAGGACGATCCTTTTCCCGACCGCGAAGAGCGGGAACTATGCAGAAAGTACAGGTGTTATTGCATCCCACGGAGATGGATACCCAAGCAGAGAATGGAGAGTGTCTTCTCGCGGGAAGCACGGAAGGAAAGTGCTCTAGAGATTCCTTTATCTCAACTTGAGATTTCTCTTCAATTCGAGCGCGTTCAAGTAGCGAAGGTAGCGAGCCTAAGTTATGCGTGCCAAAGACCACATCGACGTAAGGTGCCCGCTCAATTATTGTTCCTCGGTCTTTCTGGGCGAGACAGCCACCAATTGCAATCTGCAATTCGGGTTTGGAGCGTTTCAGCGGAGCAAGAAAACTTAAATGACCATAAAGTTTGTTATCGGCGTTCTCGCGGACTGCGCAAGTATTAAACACAATCAAATCTGGATCCTCGCCTGAGCGCGCTGGGACATAACCGGCAGCATCAAGCGAACCTGCAATTCTCTCTGAATCGTGTGAATTCATCTGGCAACCCAGAGTTTGAATTAAATATTTTCTAGGCGCCAACATTTCTAATACTCGCTATTAATTTTGGCGAGGCTCTCAGATATAGAAGTTCGGATTGCGGCAAAATCACGTTTTGCCAACCATTCTTCTCGCAGCATCCAACTTCCGCCTACTTGATTTACATTTGGTTCTTTGAGAAATTCGACGGCGCCTTCGAGATCTAAACCACCGGTCGGAATGAAATTAAGATTTGGGAAAGGAGCCGATGCGGCACGAAGGGTTGGAATACCACCGAGCGCTTTTGCGGGAAACCATTTCAAATTTTCTGCGCCCATTCGGCTTGCATTAAGCATCTCGGAAGGAGTCGCAACGCCGGGAATGTACTCAATGCTTAATTCTTTTGCCGTTGTGAATAGTTCTGGTGAGAAACCTGGAGAAACTGCAAATTTCACACCAAGATCGATTGCGCGTTTTAACTCATTTTCCTGGCTTACCGAACCAATTCCTACCGTTAAATTTTGGGATTTTGCTAGTTTCTCGACGGCGCTCCAACTCTCATCTGTCCTTAAAGTAACTTCGACAAGCGGAAGTCCGCTATCTATGAGGGTTGCTGCTAACTCAGAGGAAAGTGAGGCATCGCGAATCACAAGGACAGGCAGAATCCTGTGATTGAGCAGAGTCTTCATGTGGAAACTTTATCTCTGGCAGGTTAAGAACGCGAAATACCCAATTCACCAAGCACTCGCGAGACAACTGATCCAGAGAAGCCACGTCTAACTAAAGCTCCGTGAAGTCTGCGATAAGCCACCTCGGGCTCCAATCTTTGATAGGAGTTAGCTTTGCGTTCAGCAAACTTCATCGCATTCTCAAATTCAGTTTCATCTGAGATATCACTAGTAATCCACTCAATGATTTCATCGCTTATTCCTTTTGAGCGGAGTTCGCTAATGATGATACGACGAGCCAATTTCTTGGTTCGCTGCCTGGATTCGCTCCAATATCTTGCAAATTCATAATCGTTTACAAAACCTTGTTCTTGGAGGCGGAAAAGGACGGCGTTTGCTACCTCTTCAGTTGCGCCACGTTTCTTGAGGAGAGTAAAGAGCTCTCCCCTACTTCTTGCTCTTCGACCAAGAGCTGATAACGCTATGGTCGTAGCTACTGAGTAGGGGTCGCTCTCTACCTCTTCAATTAGTTCGTTAGAACTCGACATCAGCAGCTGCTTCATCAATCGCAGCGACTAGCGCTGGATCAATATCAGCTGTTGCGTAATGAGAACGGATCTTTGATTCAATCTCATTTGCGAGATCTGGGTTATCTAAGAGGAACTGACGTGAGTTCTCTTTGCCCTGACCTAATTGGTCGCCTTCATATGTGAACCAAGCGCCTGACTTCTTGACGATGCCAAGGTCTACTCCGAGATCTAGCAAACTTCCCTCTCGCGAGATTCCAACACCGTAAAGAATGTCGAATTCAGCTTGTTTGAATGGGGGCGCCATCTTATTTTTTACTACTTTGACGCGAGTTCTATTACCGACCGCTTCTTGTCCATCTTTTAGAGTTTCAATCCTTCGAATATCCATACGGACTGAGGCGTAGAACTTAAGCGCTTTACCGCCAGTAGTTGTCTCGGGAGATCCGAAAAAGACGCCAATTTTATCGCGTAGTTGGTTGATAAAAATTGCTGTTGTCTTTGATTGACTCAAGGCGCCAGTAATTTTTCTTAGAGCTTGTGACATCAATCTTGCTTGGAGGCCCATATGAGAATCTCCCATTTCGCCCTCTATCTCAGCGCGAGGAACAAGAGCGGCAACCGAGTCAACAACAATTAAATCGAGTGCGCCGGAACGAACCAACATATCTGCAATTTCAAGAGCTTGTTCACCAGTATCAGGTTGTGAAACAAGTAGCGCGTCGATATCTACGCCAAGCTTCTTTGCGTACTCAGCATCGAAGGCATGTTCGGCGTCAATAAAGGCTGCGATTCCGCCAGCACGTTGCGCATTAGCGATTGCGTGGAGAGTTAAAGTTGTTTTACCTGAGGACTCAGGTCCAAAGATTTCAATAACCCTTCCTCGTGGAATTCCGCCGATTCCAAGTGCCATATCAAGTGCGATGGATCCAGTTGGAATTACTTCTATTGGCGTTGCAGTTTTCTCACTCATTTTTATTACGGAGCCCTTGCCAAATTGACGCTCAATTTGGGCAAGCGCGGTATCTAGGGCCTTCTGCTTTTCAGGGCTTGCTTGTTGTTTATTTTCTTCTGTTGGATCTTTGGCAGGTTTTGCCACTGTCTTGCCTTTCTCTTGATTGTTATTTGGTCCAGAAGGTACGGAAGACCACCGACGGCCCGAGTCTTCTCGGGCGGAGCTGTGGAACCGCTCTGGTTGGGCGTGATGGCTCGCCGCCATCACTAGTAAAGGTTACCGAACATTTGTTCTAATGACACTTAGACACGCCCCGTCCTAGCGTGACCCATGGCCTTAACCCCTTTCCGCTCTCCGAGGCCCATCTCATACCTGCCGATTCCGGAGCCGCTGCGGCGCAGGGAAGCTAAGACTTTGGAGCTGCCTCCGGGGCCGCGCTCATTGACGCTCACTCTAAGTTTTCAGAGAGATACGCCAGGATTTTTACGAGACGTAAGAGATCGATACGGCCAAATAGCTTCATTCTTTTTGGGCCGCGAACTTTTCATCGCTGCCTTCGATCCTTCTATGGTCCACGAAGTAAGCGTGAGCAAGCAGCGTTCATTTATCAAAGGTGTTGGTTTTGAGCGGATGCGAAAAGTTCTTGGAACTGGATTGCTTACAAATGAAGAACCGATACACCTCCGCCATCGACGTTTGATGCAGGCTCCATTTCACATAAATCGAATCTCTGGGTATTCGAGAACAATGTTGGAGTTAACTAGAAAACACCTCGCCAATTGGCAACCTGGTTCCACTGTTGAAGTTGGCCCAGAGATGATGGCGCTCACATTCGATATTGTCGCTGATATCTTATTTGGAACAGATATCAAGGGCGACACCAAGGCAGTTCAAGAGTCTATGCATATCGCTATTGACCGAATCGAAAGAACCATGTTGCCGGGATTAGAGAAGACTGATGGCCTTCCGCTTCCCTACTTTAAACGTTTTGAACGAGCGGCCGATCGTCTCCACCATATTGCAACACGCATAGTTAATGAGCGAATTAAAGCAGGAATAAAGAGAGATGATCTACTGGGCCTTCTCCTCGATGCAGAGACTAGCGACGGTGAGAAATTATCAGAGTCTGAAATCTCAGACGAAACTTTAACTTTGATTCTAAGTGGCCACGAGACGACTGCCAATGTGCTTACCTGGACGTTTGCTTACTTGAATGGGCGGCCAGATTTATGGAACGGTTTAGCTCAAGAAGCCCAAACAATTCTCTCTCAATCGGATAGTGAAGATTTTGCAAAAATTCTTTTCAATGCGCCAATAGTTGGATCAGTTTTCAATGAAGTACTTCGACTTGCGCCCCCAGTCTGGGTCGCGCCTAGGAGAGCCGTTGACGATGTAGTAATCGGTAACACCAAAATACCTAAAGGCGCCCATGTGTTGATCAGCCAGTATGTAACTCATCGCGATCCCCGGTATTTCACTTCCCCTGATTCTTTTCTTCCGGAGCGCTGGGTAAACGACTTTGAAAAAACCCTTCCCGATGGGGCTTATTTCCCATTTGGAGCAGGAACCCGCAAATGCTTGGGCGATCAGTTCGCGCTTCTTGAGGGTCGCATAATAATTCTTGAAGTTGCAAGCCGCTTTAAATTAAATCTAATTGGTGGTTTTCCGTTAGCGCAACCGCGAGCAACTTATCGCCCTAAGGGCCCAGTCGCGATGAGAGTTAGCGAAGCTCAGCTCTAATATCGGGATTTTGGCGAAGTACTGCTCGCCAAATTTCGCTGGGCTCCATTCCCATGGCAAGTGCTTGATCGATTGTTTGGCCGCCTAGTTCTGCGAAAACAAAATCTTTTGAATACGAAGGAGCCCAATTTTCGCCAAAATGTTCATTGAGGCGGCGACGAAGTTCAGTGATTCGCATCTTGCGACGCGTCAGAGAATTTCAGCTATGCGATTTGCTTGTTCGCGGGAGTGTTCCTTAGAGAGCGGCGCCGTTATTTGACCAAGTAGCCAGCGAAGTACTAACCCAACTCCAACGACATCAGTTGCAAATATCTTTGCTAGGTGTTTGTAAATTTCTTCCCAGATTTGGTGATCTCTAGAAATCAAAGCGGCAGCCACGAGATTGCCATCGCGCTCTAGCGCTTTTCGCAAGCCATCGTGCTCTGAAATCTCACGTGAAATTTGGTATAGCGCTTCGGCTCTTGAGGGAGAAACAAGTGCGATAGTTGCAATTCTTTCAATCTCGGTTTCAACTAATGCGAGGAAAACTTCCTGCTTATCTCGGAAGTGGTTATAAAGTGAAGCTCGAGAAACTTGTGCACGATCTGCAATTTCGATCATATTAGTCGCGCTGATTCCGCTCTGGCGAAGTAATTCCCTAGCTGAATCCATAATTGCACTTCGAGTACGACGGTGAATCGTTGATTGATGTTGATAAGTGGAGCGAGCGCTGGAGGTACTCAACGCAACATCCTTATGCGGCGTTCGTGTCTACGACAGTCAGTTGCGGCGCCTCTTCCAAATAAATCTGGTGAGCAACTGAAGAGATCACGTTCGAAAGTGAGAGATTTAAGGCAAGACAAATAGAATTCAGAAGTTCAGATGAAGCTTCTTTCTGTCCTCTCTCCACTTCGGAGAGATAACCAAGTGATACCCGGGCCGCTTTTGCGACCTCACGTAGAGTTCGTTTCTGCGATATTCGGGCGCCACGAAGTACTTGGCCGATATGAGTTCTCATCAAGACCATAGTTCCTCCGTTTTCGCTACTGCTCAAGAATACGCTCTAGGGCCGCAACTGCGCTTGTTACCGCGCCGATGCGGATCTCAGTACGACTGCCCTGAAGGGAGAGCTGGATATTTTGCGCGCCTTTAGGTCCAATAATCGCTAACCAGATTGATCCGGCAGGAATCCCCGTAGCTGGACCAGGCCCAGCCACTCCTGTCGTAGCAATTGACCAAACTGAATCAAATTTATTTCGAACTTTGCTAGCCATTTCAAAAGCTACCTCTTCGGAGTAAACCCCGAACTCATCAATCAAATTTTTGGAAATGCCTAATTCTTGAACTTTGCTTTTGATGGAATAGGCAACGATTCCACCGAGGAACACTTCGGACGAGCCCGGCACGCTAGTTAACTCTGCCGCTAACAATCCACCGGTAACAGACTCCGCGACGGAGATTGTCTCTCCTCGCTGCTGGAGATTTCTAATCAATCTTTCGTTTGGATTCATTTTCGAATGACACTTCTAAAGTATTGAAAACCTGTTGATAAGGTTAAAAATATCGCTACCCCTAGCAGAATATCTCTGGGAAGATAGAGGGAAGTTGGAAGCGGCAGAACATACAGCCCCACTGAAAAGTTCTGAAGCAGAGTTTTTACTTTACCGCCTTGCGATGCTGAAATAACTTCTCGTTTTAACACTGCAAATCTTAAGAAGGTTACGCTTACTTCTCTAAACAAAATCAATATTGTTACCCACCAAGGAATTTTCTCCAAATAAGATAGTCCAATCAGAGCTGTCGCAATAAAAGCTTTATCCGCAATGGGATCTAAAATGATTCCGAGTTGAGAAACTTGATTTCTGCGGCGCGCAATTCGGCCATCTAAAATATCGGTGACACCAACAACAAAGAATGAAGTCCAAGCTATCCACTGCCAAGTCGGATCATTGCCATTTTCTTTCAGTAAGGCCCAGGCACAGAAAGGCAGTGCGATGATTCGAAATATCGTAAGTCCATTGGGCAAATTCATAGCGGTTGCGCAATCAAATCTGTTGCGGATAAATCGCTGACGACGGCATCTACATACTCTCCAACCCGATATTGAATCCTGCCGCTGATCAATGTTGTTGAATCTACTTCAGGACCCTGATGATCTGCTCTACCTTCGCCCAATTCAGAGTCTTCAATCAAGACTCTTACTCTTTCGCCGATTCTCTCTTGAGCTCGTTCGATCATTAAATCCTCAGCTAATGAACGAAGTCGCTCAGTTCGCTCCGAAATCAATTCGGCATCCAGTTTATTTGGTAGATCCATTGCCTCAGTTTTATCTTCATCTGAATAAGGGAAAATTCCAATTGCATCAAGTCGTGCACGACTTATGAATTCCTCAAGATCTTGAAATTCTGATTCAGTTTCACCTGGAAAACCAACAATAAAATTGGAACGAATCCCTGACTTAGGTTCGAGAGCCCGAATCTGGTCTAAGAGATGAAGAAAAGATTCTTTATCGCCAAACCTTTTCATTCTTCGTAAAAGCGAACCCGAAGCGTGCTGAAATGAAATATCAAAATATGGGAGCACTTTCTCGGTGGATACCATCGCTTGAAGGAGTGAGGGTCGAATCTCCGCTGGCTGGAGGTAGGAAAGTCTTATTCTTTCAAGACCTTCAATTTTGGAAATCTCAGGTAGCAAGTTTTCTAATAGTCTTATGTCGCCCAGATCTTTACCGTAAGAAGTTGTATTTTCGCTAACCAAAAATACTTCACTTACTCCATTTTCAACCAGCCAACTTGCCTCATCGAGGATTTCATTTGGTCGACGTGATAGAAAAGAACCGCGAAACTGAGGTATCGCACAGAAAGTACATCTGCGATCACAACCGGAGGCAATTTTTAACGGAGCTACCGGCTCATTTCCCATCCGTACCCTGGGAATCGCACCGCCCTGTCCTAGATTCGCTTTAAATTCTTGTCGGCTAGCCGGAGCAATCGGAAGCAAGTTTCTTCGATCTTTCGGAACATGGCTAGCAAATTTCTCGCCACCCAAAATTCTCTGAAGTCGTTGTGAGATATCTTGATAATCATCAAAACCCAATATTCCATCGGCTTCCGGAAGCGCCTCTGCAAGTTCTTTTCCGTAGCGCTCCGCCATACATCCAACAGCGACAACCGCCCGAAGAGTTCCATCATTTTTTTGCGAATGAGCCTCTAGCAATGCATCTATTGAGTCTTTCTTTGCTGATTCAATAAATCCACAGGTGTTTACGACTGCGATATCGGCCGCACTCGGATCTTTCTCAAGTCGCCAACCATCGGCGGCTAATTTTCCAGCAAGCTCTTCGGAATCCACTTCGTTTCTCGAACACCCAAGCGTGATGATGGAAACGCTACGAGGCTGGGACACTCGAAAATTCTATCTTCGAAATTTGAAAAAACTGATTTTAACCGTTTTGTGAGAGCGCCTGAGGTCCAAATTCCAATCGGACTACTTCACCCACCGCTCCTGCCGTTCCCAAATTCTCACCATTTACTATTAACTCAAGTGCTCCCGCATTTCCCAAGACCAGATAGATAAGTTGATCATCTTGGAAAGTTTGCTCCTCACCTTGGCGAATTCTGCCGCTAAATAAAGTCGTACCCGAACTGTCACTTGCAGCTACCCAAGACAGTCCGTTTACAGCCTTTACAGTTACGTTTACACCGTCAGTGCGAGTTGCAACAGGTCCCGAATCGCTTTGACCCGAATTAGTAATCGGATTACTTACATTATTTGAAGATGTAACAATCAAACCCCCAATAATTGCGAAAGCAAAAATTCCCGCTGCGATTCCAGTTAGAGATTTCCAAGATACGCTTTTCTTAGCGGGTCGAGACAGGGTTACGTTATTTTCATTTAGTAATTCTCGAATTGATTTATTAAGCGGGATTGTTTGGGATTCAAATTTAATTAAAACTTCATCGGCGCTAACGCCGCAAATGCTTGCAATATTTCTAATGTGTCCGCGAGCGTAAGCCGTACCGCCGCTTGACGAAAAATCATCATGCTCTAAATCTTCAATAACGCTCTCTGGAATTCGAGTGCGCGCAGATAGTTCAGATACGGAAAATCCGCTTGCCTTGCGAATCTCGCGAAGAGAATTTCCTACTGACATCACAGCTCCAAAATCTTTTGATGAAAGAGGGGAAAAGTTTACGACCAGTTAGTCAACTGGAACAACCCCTAACCCCAGAACTTCACCCCTTAATAGTGGACAGTACGTTCGATAAATCTTCAGGTTTGACCATAACCGACCGAGCTTTAGAGCCTTCGGAAGGTCCAACTATTCCTCGGGACTCCATCAAATCCATCAAGCGACCCGCTTTCGCAAATCCAATCCTAAGTTTTCGCTGCAACATTGATGTGGAACCAAATTGCGTTGTAACTACTAACTCTATTGCTTGGAGAAGTAGATCAAGATCATCTCCAATATCGTTTTCAATAATTTTCGAATTAGTTGCGGGGCGCAAAATATCTTCGCGATATACCGGCTTCAATTGTGATTTAACATGATTTACAACCGATTCAATCTCTCGCTCAGAAACATAGGCTCCTTGGATACGTATCGGTTTGCTAGCTCCCATCGGCAAGAACAAACCATCACCTTGGCCAACCAATTTCTCTGCACCAGGTGAATCCAAGATTACTCGGGAGTCTGCCAGCGAGGAGGTGGCAAAAGATAATCGCGAAGGCACATTTGCTTTTATCAATCCCGTAACAATATCTACGCTGGGTCGTTGCGTTGCAATCACTAAATGTATTCCGGCTGCTCGGGCTAATTGAGTAATACGAACGATGCTATCTTCGACTTCGCGCGCTGCAACCATCATCAAGTCAGCAAGTTCGTCTACCACAATAAGAAGGTATGGGTATGGCTCTAACGGTCCTTCCGCTTCAGGATTCAGTTCTAACTTCCCGGACCTAACAGCTTTGTTGAAATCATCTACATGCCTGAATCCATAGGTGGAGAGATCGTCGTAGCGCATCTCCATTTCACGAACCACCCAAGCGAGTGCATCTGCGGCTTTTTTTGGATTGGTGATAATCGGTGAAATTAGATGTGGAATCCCATCATAGGCATTTAGTTCAACCCGTTTCGGATCGATAAGAATAAGTCGAACATCATTTGGAGTAGCCCGCATCAATACCGAAGTTACTAGCGAATTTATCATCGAGGACTTACCGGCACCGGTTGCGCCTGCGACCAAAAGATGCGGCATTTTCGCAAGATTTGCACAGATAAAACTTCCCTCAACATCTTTGCCGAGAGCAATCAGCATAGGATGATGATCATTGCCAGCAACGCTCGAACGTAAGACGTCACCTAAAGAAACAATTTCGCGATCGCTATTCGGAATTTCAATACCGACTGCCGATTTTCCCGGTATTGGCGAGAGAATTCTTACATCACTGCTGGCAACTGCATATGCGATGTTTTTGCTTAAGGCTGTGATTGCCTCAACCTTTACACCACTTCCAAGCTCAACTTCATATCGCGTAACCGTGGGGCCTCGCATAAATCCAGTTACTTCACAGTCGATATCAAATTCTCGGAATAATTCCGTTAGAGCGGCAACAACTGAATCGTTCGCTTTGCTCTTACCTTTACTTGGCGGGCCAGAACGTAAAAGCTCCATATCCGGCAATACATAAGAGTCCGTGGCTGAGAGAACTAGCTGAACCGGACGTTGGGCTTTGACGGGTCTAGTTGCATCTGTTTTCGGAATTTCGACTGTGAATTCTTGATCGAATTCAACTTCATCAATTTCATCCTCGGGGTGGTTTGCGAATTCTTGTACTAGCGGAGATTCAAAAGGCGGGGTTTCGGAAATCTCAAAATCTGCAATTTTTCGCTCTCTCCGCTCCTCCATAACGCCGCTAACTTTCCGACCCGCGCCCGAAATGAACCCGCGAAATAGGCCGAAAACTTTAGAGAACGGAGTGGCTGTGATAACCAATAAGGAAAAAAGTAAGACTAAGACCAATATTGGAATCGCTAGCAAGTCAGTGACTAGAGAGATAAGCGGAGTCGATATTGCGTAACCAATCCAACCGCCACCTTCTCTCATTGCGGTAGCGCCGGTATCAACAGAACTTGGATTAAGTATATGAATTAATCCAGTTGCGCTAGTTATAAGTAGGAATGAGCCAATTATTATGCGACCGTTTGCTGCTTTATCTTGCGGAGATCTAAATAATCTAAATGCAAAGTACATAAATAGAAGTGGGGTAGCTAGTGCTAATCGCCCCACTGCCCCAAAAAAGAAAGCATATGCTGCATGCCCAAACCAATTGTCTAGTTTCCACCAAGTGGTAGCCGCAGCTACTAATGCAACTATTAAGAGCAGTAATCCGATGCCATCACGTTGATGCTCTGCATCAAGATCTCTTGCGCCGCGAGTCAAAATTCGAATTGTGGCGCCAAAACCTTTTGCGATTGCGCGCCAAAGGGAGCCTAGGAACTTAGATATCGTTCCCAATAGGCCACTTGATTTCTTTTTTCCACTCTTTGCCACAACCAAAAATCGTATGGCAATAGAAAAAAACGGAGGGTAAGGCGCGCCGTCACACTTCGATGACAACTGGAATGATCATTGGTTTTCGCCGGTGTTCCCCACCAACCCAACTACCAACAGTCTTACGAACTACTTGAGAGAGTTGGTGAGTTCCATTTATGCCACCAGCCACCGCTCCAGCTAAAGCCTGTTCTATTCTGCCTTTAACTTCATTGAATAAAGCCTTATCTTCAGCAAATCCTCTCGCATGAATATCTGGTCCTGCCACAATCTTTCCGGTTTGAGAGTCAATAACCACAATCACTGAAATAAATCCCTCTTCTCCGAGAATCCTGCGATCTTTTAATGAATCTTCGGTGATATCTCCGATGCTCTGTCCATCTACGTAGACCATGCCACATGGGACTGCGCCGACAATTTTTGCTTTACCGGCCGCAAGATCCACCACAACTCCATTTTCCGCAATTACTACATTCTCTCGTTTCACTCCTGTGGCGACAGCCAATTCAGCATTTGCTCTCATGTGACGCCATTCGCCATGTACTGGCATGACGTTCTTAGGACGCACTATGTTGTAACAATAAAGAAGTTCGCCTGCTGCTGCATGCCCCGAGACATGGACTAAAGCATTTCCCTTATGAACTACTTTTGCCCCATATCTCGTTAATTCGTTAATTATTCGATAAACCGAGTTCTCATTTCCAGGAATTAGTGATGAAGCAAATATGACAGTATCCCCTGAGCCAACGCGGATTCGGTGATCTCCGTTCGCCATTCGCGATAAGGCAGCTAAAGGTTCACCTTGTGAGCCAGTAGATATAAGAACTAAATCATCCCCATAATCATCAATTTCATCCTCCTCAATTAATGTGTTGGGAGGTACTTTTAAATACCCAAGCTCCGCTGCCAAAGTCATATTTCGAATCATGCTTCTTCCGACGAATGCCGCTTTTTTCCCGTTCGAATGCGCTATTTGAAGAACTTGTTGCACTCTATGAACATGCGATGCAAACGAAGCCACAATGACTCTCTTCTTAGCTGACGCAATGACGCGATCCAAAACGGGCATGATCTCTCGTTCTGAAGTTGTATACCCAGGGATATCTGCGTTAGTGGAATCCACCATAAATAAATCCACGCCTTCGCTTCCCAATTCAGCAAATCTTGGTAGATCCGTGGTTCGACCATCTAAAGGCAATTGATCCATTTTGAAATCACCGGTGTGTAGCACCACACCGGCTTTGGTTTTTATTGCGACTGCTAACGCATCTGGAATCGAGTGATTGACAGCTATAAACTCCAATTCAAAATTACCAACTTTGCGACTTTGTCCTTCACGAACTTCTATAGTAATCGGCGAGATTCGATGATCTCTCAGTTTTCCTTTTGCGAATGCCAACGTCAATTGCGAGCCAATCACCGGAATATCGCTTCTTTCTCGTAGTAAATATCCCAGAGCGCTTATATGATCTTCGTGGCCATGGGTTAGGAAAATAGCCTTTACATCAGACAATCGTTCTCTAATATAAGAAAAATCAGGGAGAATTAAATCTACGCCCGGTTGGTTTTCCTCTGGAAATAGAACGCCGCAATCGACAATTAATAGTTCACCTTCGTACTCAAAGACTGTCATATTTCTTCCGACCTCGGCCAGACCGCCCAAAGCGACTATGCGAAGAGTCTGTTCAGGGAGTTTCGGTGGCAACCCAAGGTCTGGGTGCGGATGATTCATTAGTTGAGTTTTATCCCGCCGTTTGAGAGATCATCTTTCAGTTGCGAAATTTGCGAAGCTGTCGCGTCCACAAGTGGCAATCTCACTTTTCCGCCAGGAAGCCCCATCAAATTTAGCGCAGCCTTGGTGAGAATTGCGCCTTGAGTTCTAAAGGTTCCAGTAAAGACTGGAAGTAATTCTTGATGAATCTGGAGCGCTTGCTCCGGTTTTCCTGCAAACCAGTAGTCCAACATTTCGCGCAGACGCGCACCAACCGTATGACCACAAACTGAAACAAAACCTACGGCCCCAACTGAAAGTAGTGGCAAATTCAAAATATCATCGCCCGAATAGACCGGAATACCTGATCGCTTAATTACCCAGGATGTTGATGCGACATCACCTTTTGCATCTTTTAATGCGACGATGTTCTTATGTTCGGCTAACCTACAAATTGTGTCTGCTTCAATCGCGATCCCGGTTCTTCCAGGAATGTCATAGAGCATAACTGGAACATTTGTGGCATCTGCCATTGCACGAAAGTGCGCTTCTATTCCTGCTTGCGGCGGCTTGTTGTAATACGGAGTAACGACAAGCAACCCATCGGCACCTGCATCTGCCGCTAATTTTGCCTGCTCCACAGAGTGAGAAGTCTCGTTATTTCCAGCGCCGGCAATTATCTTCAGCTTGCCGCCAGTCGCTTTTCGTACAACTTTAATTATCTCTACTTTTTCTTCATCACTTGTTGTCGGAGCTTCACCGGTAGTGCCGTTTACAACAATTCCATCATGCCCAGTTCCTTGTAAATGAGCTGCTAATTTCTCAACGCCCGCCCAATCAATCGTCAGATCATTCTTGAACGGAGTGATCATCGCAGTTAATAGTCGACCGAATGGCGCCTGCATGCGCCAAGGCTACTACGGAGCTACTCGCCCTGACTTCTCAAAAGCCGAGTAGGTAAGGGGCATCAATCGAGCGAAGTGCTCTTCCATCTTCACTGCCACCATCTCAATCTCTCGTTGGGGGTAACTAGGGAAATGAGACCCTTCTCTACTCGTTCTCAAAGATAAGAAGTTCATTAAAGCTCTAGCGTTCATCGTTACATACATCGAAGAGTAAAGCGCTACGGGAAGCACTGCTCTAGCGACTTCGCGAGCAACCCCAGCGTCCAGCATCGCTTTGTAGTTTTTATAGGCTACTTCGTAAGTCTCTTTCATAGATTTGATTGTTGTTTCATATTGTTCTTTAGTTCCATCGACAAAAACATAGTGACCGGTTTTGCCAGTCTGAACTAATTTTCTTTGGGGGCTAGGAATGTAAAAAACTGGCTTTAATTCTCGATATCTTCCGCTCTCTTCATTGTAAGAGGCTATTCGATGTCTCATAAATTCTCTAAATACAAATATTGGAGCGCTAATAAAAAAAGTCATTGACGTATGTTCAAACGGAGAACCATGTCTTTCACGAGCCAAATAATTTATTAGGCCGGCTGATCGACTTGGGTCGCTATCTATCTCTTCGCGAGACTGTTCACCAGCTGTGGATACTCTTGCTGCCCAAATAACATCAGCATCATTGGCATTCGCTTTTACTAATTCAACAGTTACATCATCGCGAAAGACGATTTCTGGATGCTCTGGATTACTCACGAGCGTGACCCTATCTTCGAGGTGGTTTTCGACCAAGAATTCATGGGGCAAAATAGCCGCGTGTCATTCGATCGCCGCGCCGTGTTACGAGATTCACTGAGCGTCTCCTTGCCTGTAGGCACTTATGGAGCGGCTTTCGGTGCAGCTTCGGTGGCGGCTGGATTCTCCGTAATTCAAACATGCGCACTTTCGCTATTGCTGTTTTCGGGTGCTTCCCAATTTGCGGTCGTCGGAGTCATGGCCGCTGGCGGAAGCGCCTTGAGTGCTATCGCGACAGGCGGTCTCTTAGGAATTAGAAATGGACTTTACGCACTTCGTATGGCTCCAATTCTTAGATTTACGGGAATTAAGAAATTTTCTGCTGCGCAAATAACTATTGACGAGTCTATTGGCGTCGCTCTGTCTCAAGAAACGCGGGGCGAATCTGCGATGCGCTTTGGTTTTCTATCAACCGGAATCGGCGTCTTTATTTTTTGGAATTTTTTCACACTTGTTGGTGCAGTTAGCGCGAGCTCTATCGGTAACCCATCTATGTGGGGACTCGACGCCGCAGTCCCGGCGGCATTTCTCGGTTTACTATGGCCACGCCTTGATTCAATGAAAAAGAAATATGCCGCACTAGCAAGTGCGATACTCGCGCTTGGCTTAACCCCTTTCCTTCCGGCCGGTTTGCCGATAATTGCAACAGTAGTTATTGCACTATTTTTTGGATGGCGCTCTCGATGAATACACTTTGGATTGCAACAATCGGTGCAAGCGTGCTCTGTTATCTTCTAAAATTGTCAGGATTTCTCATTCCGAACTCACTACTTTCAAATCCCGTATTGGTGCGCATTAATGAGTTGATCCCTGTAGTGCTACTTAGCTCACTAGTTTCTATTCAATCTCTGGCCTCTAAAACAGAAATAGTTGTTGATCATAGATTGGGCGGCGTACTAGCCGCATTTATTGCCTTGAGATTAAGGGCTTCATTTCCAATTATGATGATTGCAGCTGCGATAACTTCTGCGTTTATTTATCGAAGCGGAATTTAGAGATGAATATGGAAGGTCTCTCTGAGCGAGAAGCGGCCCGATCAAATTAGAGAATTTTTAGAAACTCTAACTTCGCCTTCAAATCATTATCTGAGGGTTCAGTTAGATGGGTTCCGTCTGGGAACAAAATGACTGGAATGGATCTCTGGCCGCCATTAATTTCAATTACTTTATCTGAGGCGGATGGATCAGCTTCTACGTCAACATAATCGTAAGAGACGTTATTGGAATCGAGAAAACGCTTTGAGCGTCGGCAATCTCCGCACCACTCTGCACCGTACATTTTGATTTGCGCTGACATATTTCTCCTATCCGAGTTTGAGGTAGTTTTCTAAACCTACAGTTAATCCAGGATTTTCACTAACTTTTCTGCATGCCAGCATTATTCCGGGCATAAATCCTGTGCGATCCAGAGAATCGTGGCGAATTGTTAATAATTCACCTTTATCTCCAAAAAGGACTTCTTGATGGGCTACTAATCCCCTAAGACGAACCGAGTGAATTGGGATACCGGAAACTTTTGCGCCACGAGCGCCATCTAAGGACTTTGTAGTTTTATCGGGCATAGCGCCTAACTCCGCTTTAGCCCTTGCTTCAGAGATGATTTCGGCAGTCCGGGTTGCGGTGCCGCTTGGCGCGTCCGCTTTGTCTGGATGGTGAAGTTCAATGATCTCAGCAGATTCAAAAAATTGTGCGGCCTTTGCTGCAAATTGCATCATTAAGACTGCTCCGAGTCCAAAATTTGGAGCAACTAAAACGCCAATATTCTTTTTTGACTCTAGTAATTTTTCAATCGCCTTAAGGCGTTCGCTAGTGAAGCCAGTTGTGCCAATTACAGCGTGAATGTTCATTTCAATCGCACTCTCGATATTCGACATAACAGCCTCAGGGGTAGTGAAGTCGACCATTACATCCGCGCCCTTCATCTTCTCAATCGAATCTCCAAGATCGAGAGCGACAAAAAGTTCTAAATCCTTCTCGTTTTCGATGGCGCGGCAAACTTCTTGGCCCATACGTCCCTTGGCGCCCAGAACTGCGACTTTGATTCCCATTAGCGCATCACCTTTTCGAATACCGACTCTCTAGCAAATGGCCCCACTACCGCAAGGGTAGGGCTCTTGGTCAGAAACTCGCTAGCCAATTCTCTTATCGACACGGAATCCACTCGAGAAATTTCTTTGAGTATTTCATCAAAACCAAGAACTTCGCCGTGGACTATCTCGCTCTTTCCGATTCGAGTCATTCTTGAACCCGTATCTTCTTGACTCAAAACTAATGATCCCGTGACGGCGCCTTGGGCGCGCGTTAACTCCTCGTGAGAAAGTCCATTATTGGCCACATCATGGAGCGTCTCTCGAACTAAGGAGACAACTTCAGTAGCTTTTTTGGGATTACACCCAGCATAGAAACCGAGAAAACCCGTGCCGGCATATTGTTGGGCATAAGAATAAACTGAATATGCAAGACCGCGCTTCTCTCTAATCTCTTGGAAAAGGCGTGAAGACATGCCACCGCCAAGCGCCGCAGACAATACGCTCATAGCAAATCTTCTCTTGTCGTCTCTGGCAACTCCAGGAACTCCCAAAAATAGATGCGCTTGCTCTGTTTTTCGATTTATTAAACCAACCTTTTCAGCACTGAATCGTGATTTCGAATTTCTTAAATTTCTATTTGGCGTACCTGTACTTGGTTTTTCAAGGAACGAATCCTTGGAAATCGCATTCAAGCTCTCTTCGATTGTGCGCTTGCTTTTGAGATTACCAGCTATGGAAATCACGATGTTTTCAGGCAGATAATTTTCCTTGTAGTAATTGAATATAGAATTTCTAGACATATTCTTGATGGATTTTGTTGTTCCGAGAATAGGTCTTCCAACAGGCGTATCACCATAAAATGTCTCAGAAAAGAGATCGTGCACCAAGTCTGACGGATCGTCATCTCGCATTGAGATCTCTTCCAAAACGACTTTTCGTTCTGCATCGACATCTTCTAGTTTTGCAATTGAAGAGGTTATAAGGTCTGAAATCACATCGATTGCTAGTGGTAGGTCCTTGTCAATAACACGTGCATAAAAACAGGTGTATTCCTTTGATGTGAAGGCATTCATCTCTCCGCCAACGGCATCAATTGCTGACGAAATTTCCAACGCAGATCGTCGCTTAGTTCCTTTGAAAAGAAGGTGTTCTAGGAAGTGTGAAGCGCCAGCAACTTTGGGGGTTTCATTTCGAGAACCAACATTCACCCAAATACCGAATGCGGCGCTTCGAACGTCTGGAATTTCTTCAGTAACAATGCGCAAGCCGCTTGGGTGTACGGTCTTGCGCACTGCCATCTTCAACTACTCGCTCGCTGCGTCTTCAAGTACAGGAATTAAGGAAAGTTTGCCCTTTGGGTCAATTTCACCTATCTCTACCTGTACTTTATCGCCGACTTTCATTACATCTTCGAGATTTTCAATGCGCTTTCCACCGTGCATTTTTCTAATTTGCGATATGTGGAGAAGGCCGTCTTTGCCTGGAAGTAAATTAATGAAAGCTCCAAAAGCGGCTAACTTAACGACAGAGCCGTTATAGCGCTCGCCAACTTCAGGAAGCTTTGGATCCGCAATGCCCAAAACCTGGGCTTTTGCGGCATCTGCCGCTGTTCCGTTAGTGGCACCGATATAGATTGTGCCATCATCTTCAATCGTGATTTCTGCGCCAGTCTCTTCCTGAATCTGATTGATTACCTTGCCCTTGGGGCCAATTACTGCACCAATCTGGTCTACTGGAATCTTGATGCTAATGATTCTTGGAGCCAATGGATTCATTTCATCTGGTCTATCAATTGCTTGGGTCATAACGTCAAGAATTGCTAACCGCGCCTCTTTCGCCTGAAGTAAGGCAGCCGATAGGACTTTTGCTGGAATGCCATCCAACTTTGTATCAAGTTGAAGTGCGGTAACAAATTCTTCAGTTCCGGCAACTTTGAAATCCATATCGCCGAATGCGTCTTCGGCCCCAAGGATGTCAGTGAGCGCTACATATTCAGTTTTTCCATCAACCTCATCTGAAATTAGACCCATAGCAATTCCGGCCACGGGTGCTTTCAGTGGTACGCCTGCATTGAGAAGTGAGAGAGTTGAAGCGCAGACAGATCCCATTGAAGTAGATCCATTTGAGCCAAGAGCCTCTGAAACTTGTCTTATTGCGTAAGGAAATTCCTCACGTGTTGGAAGAACTGGCAGTAACGCACGCTCTGCTAACGCGCCATGACCGATCTCTCGACGCTTTGGTGAACCAACTCGACCTGTCTCACCGGTTGAATAAGGTGGAAAGTTATAGTTGTGCATATAACGTTTATGGTCCTCTGGATTCAACGTGTCTAGTTGTTGCTCCATTTTCAACATATTGAGCGTAGTTACACCGAGAATCTGTGTTTCACCACGTTCAAAGAGCGCCGAACCATGGACTCGAGGTATGACTTCAACTTCAGCCGTTAGCGGACGAATATCTCTCAACCCGCGACCGTCAATTCGTACTTTCTCTCGAAGAACTCTCTGTCGAACCAACTTTTTGGTTAACGAACGTAGCGCTGCTGGAATCTCTTTTTCGCGCCCTTCAAATGAAGGTGAAAGAGATTCTTGAACTGAGGAATTGATGGATTCAATTTCAGTCTCTCGATCTTGTTTGCCAGCGATAGTCAAAGCTTTACCTAGTTTGTCTTTAGCAGCCTTTTCAACAGCTTCAAATACATCTGGTTGGTAATCAAGGAAGACCGGAAATTCAGCGGTTGGCTTTGCTGCAACTTTTGTCAATTCAAGCTGAGCTTCACAGAGCGTCTTGATAAACGGTTTTGCTGCTTCAAGTCCGGCTCCGACAACTTCTTCAGTTGGGGCGCCAGCGCCATCAGCGATAAGCGAAATCGTTTTAGTGGTAGCTTCAGCCTCAACCATCATGATTGCAACATCATCACCTGCGATTCTTCCAGCGACAACCATGTCAAAGGTGGCTCGCTCAAGTTCACTGTGATTTGGGAAAGCTACCCACTGTCCATCTATTAACGCCACTCGCACGCCACCGATTGGACCGCTAAATGGAAGCCCTGCTAATTGAGTCGACATCGAGGCAGCATTAATGGCTATCACGTCGTACATGTGATCTGGGTCGAGCGCCATAACGGTGACAACGATTTGGACTTCATTGCGAAGGCCTTTGATAAATGATGGTCGAAGTGGGCGATCAATTAAACGACAGGTAAGAATCGCATCTTCTGAGGGGCGTCCTTCTCTTCTAAAAAATGATCCAGGTATCCGGCCTACTGAATACATACGTTCTTCGACATCTACAGTGAGCGGGAAGAAATCAAATTGTTCTTTTGGATTTTTCGACGCCGTAGTTGCAGAAAGCAACATCGTCTCATCATCTAAGTAAACAACCGCAGTTCCAGCTGCTTGTCGAGCTAGTCGACCAGTTTCAAAACGAATCTCTCGTTTTCCAAATTTGCCGTTATCAATTTTTGCAACGGCATACTTAACGTCTTGACCCTCCATGGGTCTCTCCTATTCTCTGAATCTTCGCGGCATCTAGAGAATGGATCTTCGATCGAAGCCCACGGAACCATTCCGTAAGCCACCACCGAGGACCAATCAACTAGTCCGCGAAGTTTCCTATTTACTTGTTATACAAACTAACGGCGGATGCCGAGTTTGTCGATAATCGCGCGATAACGAGCGATATCTTTCTTTGCAAGGTATTGCAAAATTCTGCGACGACGACCTACTAATAGCAAGAGTCCTCGCCGATTGTGGTGATCGTTCTGGTTGGTTTGAAGGTGATCAGTCAACTGATCAATTCGCTTTGAAAGTAGCGCTACCTGAGCTTCCGGGCTGCCAGTGTCAGATGCAGAGGCGCCAAACTTATTGATAATTTCTTTTTTCTCGGCCGGTTTAAGTGCCATTTATCTTCCTTTACATCTTTCACGAGGGCTCTCGGTCTTATACACGAGCGCACACTTTCTCGCTTGAGAAGCAAAATCTACCAGCGGATTAAGTAACCGGGAAATCCAGCCGATTTCACGCTCAATTTCGCGTTAACTCTCTTGCCTTTTCGCAATCCACCTTCATTTGTGCAAGTAGTGGATCCAATCCATCAAACTTAATAGTGTCACGTAACCGCCAACCAAATTCTACTCTGGCAACTTTTTCGTAGAGATCAAGATTAGTTTGATCTAAGGCATAAGCCTCAACCTGACGATTTCGGTCTCCTGCAAATGTGGGATTTGTGCCAATCGAGATTGCCGCCGGCCACTTATTTCCTTCAACAGTTAACCAACCTGCATAAACACCATCTGAGGGAATCGTACTTCGCTTACTCAGAGATATGTTGGCTGTCGGATATCCAATAGCCCTACCCCTTTTTTCGCCATGAATTACATTTCCAATTAACAGATGAGGACGAGTAAGTAGTTCTCGTGCGATTTCTATATTCCCATTTGTAATGGCTTCTCGAATACGCGTTGAGGATATCGAGGTTCCTAATTCAACTGCCAAATCTAAACCAGTTACCGCGATACCGCTAAACTCTTTTAAATACGAAACATCTCCTCTAGCTTTGTGGCCGAATCTAAAGTTACTCCCAACAGTAATTGATTTTGCATCCAGAGTTTTCTTTATAATTTCATCGATAAAATCTTGGGGAGACATTTCGGAGAATTCTTTTGTAAAAGATAGAACTGCAACGCTAGAGACACCGCTGGCAATTAGCTGATTTATCCGCTCGTTAAGTGGAAGTAATTCGGTTGGTGCGGCTGATGGATTTAGGATTTCTGCGGGATGAGGGTAGAAAGTTAATGCGACAACCTCGCCACTTTCTCTCGCTTTTCTGATAATCAACTGATGACCCTTATGAACACCATCGAAAATCCCGATTACGACTGAGCCTCCCGTCGTTGGGGCACCATGCCACTGGATTTCAAAAGGTTTGTTCATAATGATAATTCTTTCATGGATTTAATACAGTAATTGGTTGAGCCCCCGTGGCAACGTTGTTAATTATGGCAATTGCATCGCCGAGATCATTGACTGCTACTCCAGGGCCAGTAAATTCCGAATTAGAAATCTGCTGCCCATGTCTGATCTTCGAGATCTCTTCACCATTCAATTTGCGAATCGGAAGAATTCTGCTGACCGTGTCAGTAAGCGGTAGAAGGTTTGCCTGTTCTGGAGAGCCCGCCGAGGTAATTTCGAATGGATAGGCGGCAACTCGACGTAATGAGATGAGGTGTCCACCCACGCCTAATTCTCTCCCTAAATCTCTCGCGATTGCTCGAATATATGTACCTGCGGAGCAAGTGATATCAATATTTACTTCAATTCCTACATTGCGATGTACTCCCTCAACTTTGAGGGATTTAATATTTACCTCGCGAGCCGGTATTTCAACAGTCTCACCACTTCTTACCAGTTGGTACGCTCGTTTACCGCCGATTTTCACGGCTGAAACCGAACTCGGCACCTGTTGAATTACGCCAATGAATTTCTGTAACGCTGTTTCAATCTGCGAATCCGAAACCTGACTAACATCGCAACTCTCGATTACTTCGCCTTCTTTATCATCTGTGGTCGTTGCAGCTCCAAGTTTAATCGTCGCGATGTAACGTTTCTCGCCTTCCATTATGTACTGGAGAAACTTGGTCGCGTTATTGATGCCAATTACAAGTACTCCGGTCGCCATTGGATCTAAAGTCCCAGCATGACCGACACGTTTTGTTGCAAATCTCCGTCTTATTTGGGCAACAACATCGTGACTTGTTACACCACCTGGTTTATCAATAACGAGAAACCCATGCTGCAGGCTCATTCAGTAGCTAAATCGCGAGCCGTTCGATAGGGGGTTTCGCCTCCAATTGGCCTAGCTGACTCTCGAAGGTGAGCAATCTCTTCGTCATGTTTTTTTACTTGATCAAGTAATTCTTCAAAATTTCGCGCTGACTCGGATAACGCGTCAACGATAAAAGTTAAAGTGGGCACTATTCGAGTTCCTAGCTCTCGCCCAACTTCTGTGCGCAAGACACCTTTGGCGCTTTCCAGCGCTTTCGCTGTGTTTGCTCTTGCTTCATCATCGCCAAGAACTGTGTAAAAGATTGAGGCTTGCTGTAGATCTCCGGTCACTCGGACATCAGTTATCGTGATGAAACCAAGGCGCGGATCCTTGATTCGATTCTCAAGGGCCTGAGCGACTACAACTTTTATTCGGTCTGCGACTTTAGCCGCCCGATGCGACTTTCCCATTAGGCACGCTTCTTCTCGCGCATCTCGAATACCTCTACAGAATCTCCTACTTGGATATCTTTGAAGGAACCAAGACCGATACCGCACTCATAGCCTTCGCGAACTTCAGTTGCATCATCCTTAAATCTTCGCAGCGATTCGATTGCTAAATTGTCGCCGACAACAACGCTATCGCGAAGTACTCGCGCTTTCGCGTTTCGGCGGATAATTCCTGAGGTAACTAAGGAACCAGCAATAGTGCCAAATTTGCTTGATTTGAAAACTTCGCGAACTTCGGCCGAACCAATCGTCGCCTCTTCATATTCTGGTTTCAATAGACCCTTAAGGGCAGCTTCGATCTCTTCGATAGCCTTATAGATAACGGAATAGAAGCGAACTTCAACTCCTTCTTCATCGGCAAAAGTTGCAGTTTGTGGCTCCGGTTTAACGTTGAAGCCAACCACTACCGCGCCAGATGCTGAGGCTAGAGTGATATCGCTCTTGGTAATCGCGCCAACACCTCTATGGATAACTCGAAGATCAACTTCGCTTCCTACATCTAATTGAACAAGCGCATCTTCCAAAGCTTCAACGGAGCCACTCACGTCGCCCTTCAATATGAGATTAAGAGTCGTGACCTTAGATTTCTCAAGGAAGTCTTCCAGCGAAACTTTTTTGCGTGCTTTTGCTAGGGCTGCATGTCGCTCGCCAGCTTGGCGCTTCTCCGCAATTTGACGCGCGGTTCTGTCATCTGGGGCCACAATGAAGTTATCACCAGCGCTTGGAACAGAAGTGAAACCAAGAACTTGGACTGGTCTAGACGGACCAGCAACTTCAACATTATCGCCAAATTCATCCATCATGGCACGAACTCGACCGAAAGCCGATCCAGCGACGATGGCATCTCCCGTGCGCAGAGTTCCGCGTTGAACAAGAACAGTAGCGACCGGTCCACGTCCTCGATCTAGATGGGCCTCGATTGCAACTCCACGAGCATCATCTTCATGTATCGCACGCAGATCAATAGCGGCATCTGCTGTTAACAAAATTGCATCGATTAATTCTGAAATACCTTTTCCGGAAATCGCAGAAACATCAACGAATAATGTATCTCCACCATATTCCTCAGCAATTAAGTTGTATTCAGTAAGTTGTTGTCTTACTTTGCCAGGATTTGCGCCTTCTTTATCAACTTTGTTTACAGCAACAACAATTGGGACGCTTGCGGCTTGGGCGTGATTAAGCGCTTCAATTGTCTGGGGCATTACGCCATCGTCAGCCGCAACAACAAGAACAGCGATATCTGTAACTTTTGCTCCACGTGCTCGCATTGCGGTAAACGCCTCATGGCCTGGGGTGTCGATAAAGGTTATAGCTCTATTAATTCCATTGTGGTCGTGATGGATTTGGTACGCACCAATATGTTGAGTGATGCCTCCTGCTTCGCCCTTCACGACCTCGGTCTGGCGAATCGCATCCAAAAGTCTGGTCTTTCCATGATCGACATGGCCCATAACAGTCACAACCGGCGGCCGAATCTCTAGATCTTCTGGAGAAATATCAGCCAATTCTTTATCAAGATCGATATCGAATTGCTCCAAGATTTCTCTATCTTCATCTTCTGGTGAAACGATAGTGATCTTGTAGCCGTACTCATTGCCCAGCATTTCCAGCGTACTTTCATCAACTGTCTGAGTTGCGGTAACCATTTCACCTAGATGAAATAGGACTGAAACTAAAGCAGCGGGATCCGCGCCAATTTTCTCAGCAAAATCTGCAAGCGAAGCTCCGCGTCTTAATCTCACTTGAGTTGATCCGTCACCGCGCGGAACGATCGCGCCGCCAATTGTTGGCGCCTCCATATTGTCAATCTCTTCGCGAAGCGCTTTCTTACTCTTGTAATTCTTCTTTTTTCCGCCGCCTTTACCAAATGCTCCACCGGCTCCTGGACGTTGTCCCGGACGACCTGGGCCGCCTGGACCACCCGGACGTGGTGCGCCACCTTGATTTCGGTACGGAGATGATGTTGGTGCGCCACGACCTGGAGCTGTTTTTGGTCCGCGCTGATCTGTGCGATTTTGATCTGGTCGTTGTGGTCGCGCTGCAAATCCAGGACGAACTGATCCTGGACGAGGTCCTGCTAATGGACCTCTATCTCCACGTGGCGCCGGTCGTGGTGGTCTAGCAGCGCTTGTTCCAAATGGATTATTTCCAGGACGTGCAGCTGGTGGTCGTGGTGGCCGTGGGCCAGTTGTGCCAAATGGATTATTTCCAGGACGTGCAGCTGGTGGTCGTGGTGGTTGTGGAACATTTGTAATTCTTGAAGGGGTAGATGGAGGAATAGATGAAGGAGTAGATGGAGAGATAGTTTGTGGCGCTTCAGGGATATTTTTTTCTACGGCAGGAATTTCAACTTCGCTCTTCTTAGCTACAGTTTTCTTAGGAGCCGCTTTCTTAACTGGCTTTTCGTCCGCAGGTTTATTTACCGGTGGGTATTTGTCTAGAAATTTTCTAACAACTGGCGGTTCGACTGTTGAGGATGCAGAGCGAACAAATTCGCCCATCTCCTGGAGTTTGGCAAGGACATCCTTGCTCTCCATGCCAACATCTTTTGCTAATTCGTAAACGCGGACCTTTGCCACTTCTCTCCTTCTGTGGCTCCGCGAATTTGGATTGCGCGAAGCCTAAATTGACCTACTCATGATCTAGTGGTGCTCATTTGAGTGCCATTGCCTTCGCTCCTAATAAGTGGATCCGTAAGCGGATCTGGTGAGAACCATACCGGGAGTTTGGCATTTCGGCTAAACCCCTTCCTTTTCCGCGTCAGAGTGGATGTCAATCCGCCATCCAGTTAGCCTCGCGGCAAGGCGAGCATTCTGGCCATCTTTTCCAATCGCAAGTGAGAGTTGATAATCAGGTACCACCACCTTGGCTGAACGAAGTTCCTGATTCACGACATCAACGCTTGCGACGCGAGCGGGTGCCAAAGCGTTTCCAACGTATTGGCTGGGATCTTCGGACCAATCGACAATATCAATCTTTTCTCCATGGAGTTCATCCATAACAGCTCTAGCTCTTGCGCCCATAGGACCAATTAGCGCTCCTTTAGCGCTAACTGCAGGACGTAACGAACGAACTGCGATTTTTGTGCGATGGCCAGCCTCTCTGGCGATACCCATTATTTCAACAACATGTTCACGAATTTCCGGAACTTCCAGAGCAAATAATTGTTTGACTAAGGCGGGATGGCTCCGAGAAAGGAGAACTTCCGGTCCCTTCATGCCTTGTTTGACCTCAACTACGAAACATTTAACTCTTTCACCATGTTTGTAAATCTCACCTGGAACTTGTTCATGCGGAGGAATTTTGCCCTCAACGCGGCCTAGATCTACGTAAACCATTCGATGATCTCTTCCTTGTTGAATAACTCCGGAAACTATGTCTCCCACAGTTGCGCTAAATTCGCCGACAATTTCTGCATCTCTTGAGGCGCGCATTCTTTCTTTGATTATTTTTCGTGCCGTTGAAGAAGCAATTCGACTAAAACCCGGAAGTTCATCGACGTGTTCCCCAATCTTTTCTCCGTCGGGACCAAATTCTGGGACCAACATTTTTATCTCCCCAGTAGACCGATCAAGGCGGGCGTATGCATAAGGTTTGGCGCCATCTATTTCGATATATGCGCTCCTAACCGCGACCTCTATGGCATCAATTAATTTTTCTAGTGGAATATCACGTTCTAGTGTGAGCGACTCCAAGACCTTCATGTCTACATTCATCGCGAATCCTTACGATTAAATTCGACTTGAATTTTCGCTAATTTAATATCGCTGAAAGGAACCAATAGTTCATCAATTTTCACGCTGTCGTTTTCTACCGAAACGATTCTTCCGACTATTTTCTTATCCTCATTTAATTTGATTTCGACGAGACGTCCAATGTTTTTTACCCAGTGTCGTTCTGCGGTTAAGGGGCGATCAATCCCAGGTGTTGTAACTTCCAGAGTAAAAGGCTGGTTGCCCAAAACAGATACTCGGTCTAATTCATCTGAGATGGCGCGAGAAATAGAGGCAACTTGATCCAGATTTGGATTTCCATGTAGACCATCAATAATTACCGAAAGGTGCTTTCGTTTCCCACTCGGGCTTACCTTTATCTCTTCCAATATGAAGCCGGCAGCGCTCACGACAGGATTTATTAGCAAGGTTAAGTCATCAGCATTAGACACTCTTCACCACCTGCTATTTATTTGTTTTTAAATTGTGTCTGCGAATCGTATCGTGTATCGCTTCTAAAGAAAAGTGTCCGCAGCAAGTCGAATTATTAAGAGCGATGTAGCAACCAGGAAAACTTTTCGGATTAACCCAGAACCGCCTCGGATTGCTAGTCGCGCCCCAAGCAAACCGCCAGCTATATTGCCTATTGCCATACAGAGCCCTAGCGTCCAGAGAATTTTTCCAGAAACACCAAACACCAGGAGTGCCCCGATATTTGTCGAGAGATTCACTATTTTGGTCGTAACGGTGGCCTCAAGAAATGCGTAACCCAAGACAGCAACTAATACAAGCATTAAGAAAGATCCAGTTCCTGGTCCGAAAATTCCATCGTAAAAACCAATTGCCGATCCAAAAATTACGGCTTTAAATCCTTGATTTCCTTTTTTATCTAATTTTGTTTCAGTCAGACCTAATTCTTTGCGGAAAAAAGTGTAAGTGAATACTAAAATGAGAGCGATCAGAATTATTGGTTGAAATGCTTCTCTAGGAATCAGAGTTGCCACTCTTGCCCCAAGCGCTGATCCAATAAATGCCGGAATTGCCATAAAGGTTGCGATTCTTAAGTTAGGACGTAATCTCCTTAGATAAGTAATAGTTGCGGTAGCTGTGCCAAGCGAGGCTGGCAATTTATTTGTTCCTAGTATGACCGCGGGTTGTGTTCCTGGTAGAGCCACCAATAGAGAAGGTAATTGAATTAATCCACCGCCGCCAGCAATCGAATCGACTAGGCCCGCAAATGCTGAGGCAAGAATCAACAAAAAAAGAACTTCAGAAGAAACTTCCACTATTTTAAAAGATTTATCAATTGACTAACGACACTACCGACAGGAACTTCTTCTTTGGAGCCAGATTTTCTATCGCGTACTTCCACATTTCCATCAGCGAGTGATTTCCCAACAATTACCAACATGGGATTTCCGATAAGTTCAGCATCCTTAAATTTAACTCCTGGGCTAGCCTCTTTGCGATCATCAAAAAGCACCGTAATGCCCTTGTTCTCTAACTCAATCGCAATACTTTCTGCCACTTCAAATGGGCGCTCATCTTTCCCAGTTGCCACAATATGTACGAGCGCAGGAGCAATCTCCTTGGGCCAAACCAGTCCAATTTCATCGTGATTCTGTTCAGCAATTGCAGCTACCGCTCGAGTTACTCCAATTCCGTACGATCCCATAGTTACAGTCCGAGATTTTCCAGCCGCGTCTAAGACCGTAAGTTTCAATGCCTCCGCGTATTTTCTTCCAAGTTGGAAAATGTGTCCGATCTCAATAGCTCGATCAATTACGACTGGAGTTTCGCAATTCGGGCAAGCATCACCTTCGCGAACTTCCGCTGCTTCGACAAATCCATCAACTTGAAAATCTCGTCCGTGCGTAACGTAGCGCGCGTGACGATCTTTGATATTTGCTCCAGTTATCCAGTGAGAGCCCACCGTAATCCGGGGATCGGCATATAACTTGATTCCGAATTTCTTTGCATCCTGAGGACCAACATAACCTTTAACAAACTCTTTTCGTTTCGCAAAATCTTCATCTTCAAAGAGTCTAATTTCTTTAACTCCGGGAAGATTGGCTTCCACTCTCTTTAAATCCACCTCTCGATCACCTGGAACGAGGATGCAGATTGGTTCTCCGTCGGCCAACAAAAGCACATTCTTTAGCGTGTCTGCGGCGCCAATATTAGCGTTGTACTTTTTATTCATAACTTCGACAAGTGTCTCGATTGTAGGAGTATTGGGAGTATCAAGAACCTCTATTGCCGGAGGAGTTTCTAAATCTTTATTCTTCACAACTGTCGTCATTGCTTCCACATTAGCTGCGTACCCGCATTTTTTGCAGAGCACATAAGTGTCTTCTCCTGTGGGACAAGGAGCGAGAAATTCTTCAGATTTGGAACCGCCCATCGCTCCTGCCATTGCAGAAACAATGTTGTATTTCAAACCTAGTCGATCAAAGGTTGAAATATATGCAAGACGATGCTTCTGATAAGAGACTTCTAATCCAGCATCATCTAAATCAAAAGAGTAAGAATCTTTCATCACAAACTCTCTACCGCGAATGATGCCGCTTCGAGGTCTCGCTTCATCGCGATATTTGGTTTGAATTTGATAGATATGTAACGGGAGATCGCGATAAGAGGAGTACTCCCCTTTAACCATTAAAGTAAACATTTCCTCATGGGTTGGTCCAAGAAGATAATCAGCACCTTTTCGGTCTTTTAAACGAAAAAGTGTTGGTCCGTATTCATCCCATCTGCCTGATTCTTCATAAGGGTCCTTCGGCAGTAGAGCGGGAAAGTGAACTTGTTGGAATCCGGCGCGATCCATTTCTTCTCGAACTATTCGCTCAACATTTCTCAACACGATAACGCCGAGAGGGAGCCAAGAGAAAATGCCAGCTGCAATAGGTCTTACGTATCCGGCTCTTACTAATAATCGATGACTGGCAACTGAAGCATCAGAAGGATCATCGCGAAGAGTGCGCAGGAAAAGAGTAGACATCCGCAGCATGCCGATAGCCTACCTACTACTTAACTGTTACTTGCGGTTCTCCAGAAGCGATTCCAGCAGCTTCCATCTCATCTGCAATTTTCATTGCCTCTTCAATAAGCGTCTCAACGATTTGTGCCTCAGGTACTGTCTTTATTACTTGACCCTTTACGAAGATCTGGCCTTTTCCATTTCCGGATGCCACACCTAGATCTGCTTCCCTCGCTTCACCTGGTCCATTAACAACACATCCCATTACAGCAACCCTGAGCGGAACAGTCATTCCTTCAAGACCGGCCTGAACTTTTTCTGCGAGGCTATAAACATCAACCTGTGCTCTTCCGCATGATGGACAAGAAACTATCTCCAATTTTCGCTGGCGAAGATTTAAAGATTCCAGTATTGAAATTCCAACTTTAACTTCTTCAACGGGCGGAGCTGAAAGTGAAACGCGAATCGTGTCTCCAATGCCTTCGGACAAGAGAATGCCAAATGCCGTTGCAGATTTGATTGTTCCCTGAAACAACGGTCCGGCCTCTGTCACTCCAAGATGTAGTGGATAGTCACACTTTGATGCAAGGAGGCGATATGCCTTTACCATGGTTACTGGATCGTGATGTTTTACTGAAATCTTTATGTCGGTGAAACCATGTTCTTCGAATAAACCAATTTCCCACATTGCTGATTCAACTAAAGCTTCTGGAGTTGCTTTCCCATATTTAGCTAGAAGTCTTGGATCTAAGGAGCCAGCATTTACTCCAATACGAATCGGAATGCCAGCATCGCCGGCGGCTTTCGCAACTTCTTTAACCTTGTCATCAAATTGTTTAATGTTGCCCGGATTTACTCTAACTCCGGCGCAGCCCGCATCAATCGCTGCAAAAATGTACTTTGGTTGAAAATGAATATCTGCGATAACTGGAATCTGTGATTTCTTCGCAATCTGGCTTAACGCATCTGCATCATCCTGACTCGGTACAGCCACCCTAACTATTTGGCAACCAGATGCGGTCAGTTCTGCGATTTGTTGCAAAGTTGAATTTACATCGGCGGTTAACGTGGTGCACATTGATTGGACGCTTACAGGAGCATCTCCGCCCACTAGAACATTGCCGAGTTTGAGTTGCTTAGTTTTACGGCGAGGCGCCAGAGTAGGCAAAGGCGCTTGAGGCATTCCGAGCTCAACCATGTCCTTATTCTGCCTCAATCGTTATAGTTGCTCAAATGAAGCCATGGATAATCGTGAGTTATTTGGTTATTTCTTTACTTCTAATCACTTACGTGTACGGATTCTAAGTATTAGAGGTTGAAATTAATTGGGTTGAAAATATCTGCTATTAAAAGCAGCGCGGTGAGGAAAATTAAGGCAACAAGAACAATTACTGTGATGGGCGTTAATTTTTCGATATCAACTTTTCCGGGCTCAGTCCGACCTCTAATACGGTAAATCTGGCGGCGCGCGCCCTCAAACAGAGCAACAGCGATATGTCCTCCATCAAGAGGAAGAATCGGAATCAGATTAAATATTCCTACAAAGATATTTAGCGAAGCAATTATCAATAGGAATGTCGCTATCTTCTCGCCCATCGTCAGATTGGAGCTAGAAGCAGTTTCCCCAGTAGCTCGAGCTACGCCAACGATTCCTACTAAGCCATCGGTGCCGCGCTCTTCACCAAGAAAAGTTTGTCTTATAAGCGTAGGAATTTGCTGCGGCAAGCCAATCAGCGCCTTTATCGAGCCAACAAAAAGTTGTGCGGTGGCTTCGGCAGATGAACCAATTGCACTTATTGGATTTTCTTTAACCAGACCGTATTTATTGACAATTCCGATAAAGCCACGATCTTCACCATCTACGGTTCTCGTTGCTGCTACTAAATCAATGTTTATCTCAGAGCCATCTCGAAGAATTACTAGGGAGATTTGCTTCCCGGCAGATTCTCTTAGAACAGGAGAAATCTCGCTCCATTCAAGATTGCGCACGCCGTTTATCCCGACTACTTCATCGCCGGGCAGTAATCCAGCTTGTTTAGCTGGAGAGATTGGGTCACTAGATGTGCACTCAGTCTTTGCGGGAACGCAAGGAAGTACCTCTTGAATGATCGGGAGAGATTTAACTACACCCACTCCGGTAAATAATATAAAGAGAAAAAGGAATCCCAGAATGAAATGAAGAACTGATCCAGAACCAAGGACCACTAACTTTTCGCGGGTTCGAGCTTTGTAGAAAGCGCGATGAGCGATATCGGCAGGCATTTCATCTCGCACAGACATTCCCGAAATTTTGCAATAACCACCGGCGGGTATGGCTTTGATACCAAACTCCGTCTCGCCGCGCTGAATTGACCATATCCGCTTTCCGAATCCGAGAAAGAATTCAGTAACCCGCATTCCATAACGCTTTGCGGTTATGTAGTGTCCATATTCATGAACCATAATCGAGAAAAGTAGAGCGAAAACAAAGGCAAGTACTCCGATTAAGCCCAAGTAAACCCCTAACTTTTCGGAAGCGCTTCTTGCGCTACACGTCGCGCATCATTCTCGATTGCGGTGACATCGTTAATGTCTCGAACTCGATCTGGCGCTGAGGATGCCAGTCTACTGATGACGGTTTCGACGGTCTTTACTATTGCTGTGAATGGAATGAGTTTCTTCAGAAAAGCTTCCACTGCAACCTCGTTTGCAGCATTAAACATTGCGGTAACTGAACCGCCTAATGCGCCACACCTGCGGGCTAGTTCAATACTTGGAAACCTGATTTCATCTATTGGTTCGAAATTCCAACTCTGCCTAGATCGCCAATCAATGATTGGCATTACTTCATTCAATCGATTCGGATAATTGAGGGCGTATGCAATTGGACCCTTCATATCAGGCGGAGATGCCTGTGCAATTACAGAACCATCTTGAAATTCAACCATTGAGTGAACAATTGCTTGTGGATGAATTACCGCCTCTAGCCGATGATACGGAATTCCAAATAAGTAATGTGCTTCGATAATTTCTAAACCCTTATTCACCATGGTCGCCGAGTTAATTGTCACCATGGGACCCATGCTCCATGTGGGGTGATTAAGAGCCTCTTCGACCGTAACGTTCTCTAAATCCATCCGATCGCGAAATGGTCCACCGCTAGCCGTCAAAATCATCCGGCTTACTTCCTCAATTTTTCCGGAATGTAGAGCTTGAAATAGCGCAGAGTGTTCAGAGTCAACGGGAATTATTCGCTCTCTTCCGTGAGCGATAACTAAATCTCCACCCGCGACTAACGATTCTTTATTTGCCAGAGCGACCTGGTTTCCCGCTTCCAATGCAGCCAGAGTTGGACCTAAGCCAATCGAGCCGGTGATTCCATTCAAAACTACGTCACATGAGATCGCTGCGATAGTACTTGCGGAGTTTTGGCCATCAATGACTTCGACTCCTGAAAGAGAATTTTTCAACTCATCGCCGGCTCCAGTTGTAGCGATTATTGGTACATCAAATTTCTTTGCTTGGTCGGCTAACTTCGAAATATTTCGCGATCCGGCCGCTAGTCCTACAACGCGAAAATCTTGTGGATGCGAGGCGACAACCTCTAAAGCTTGAACCCCGATAGAACCCGTGGAGCCCAAAATCACAATATCTCGCACGCCATAATCCTCTCAGAAAGTTACCTAGCAATTGGTTTGATTTAAGTTCGAGATAGTATTTACACATGGAATCCGGCCCAAAACTCGCTCAAGTTCGCAAAGTTGTAACTCAAATTCCTGGTCCAAAATCTGAAGCTTTGGTTAAGCGAAGAGGCGAGGCAGTTTCTGCCGGTCTAGGTATGGCTGTTCCGGTAGTGGTTGAGCGCGCGGGCGGCGGAGTTATTATCGATGTGGATGGAAATTCCATAATTGATATGGGTGCAGGTATCGCTGTTGTAAGTGTCGGTAATTCCGCTACGCGAGTTGTTAAGCGTGTCATCGAGCAAGTAGAAGCATTTACTCATACCTGTTTTATGGTCGCGCCCTACGAGGGATACATCGAAGTAAGTGAAGCCCTAAATCGACTAACTCCTGGTTCACATAAGAAGAAGTCCGCTTTATTCACCTCCGGTGCGGAGGCGCTGGAGAACGCAGTAAAAATTGCTCGCAAATTTACTAATCGACAGGCAGTTGTTGTTTTCGAACATGGTTATCACGGCCGAACCAATCTAACGATGGGAATGACCGCAAAAAACATTCCATATAAAGATGGCTTTGGGCCGTTCGCCCCAGAGATTTATCGAATGCCAATGGCTTATCCATTTCGTTGGCCGGGCGGTGCTGATGCATGTGCCAAAGATGCATTAGACACAGTTATTCATAAAATTGAAAAAGAAATTGGCGCGAAGAACGTCGCATGCATAGTAATTGAACCAATTCAAGGCGAAGGTGGCTTTATCGTCCCACCAAAAGGCTTTCTTCCTGGGCTTGTTAAGTTTTCTAAAGATAATGGGATCGTCTTTATCGCAGATGAAGTTCAAACTGGTTTTGCACGCACCGGCGATATGTTCGGATGCGATGATGAAGGAATCGTCCCAGACTTAATCACTACCGCTAAAGGAATCGCAGGCGGATTACCGCTAGCTGGCGTAACTGGAAGAGCAGAAATTATGGATTCTGTTCATGCTGGTGGTCTTGGTGGAACTTATGGTGGATCTCCGATTGCCTGCGCTGCGGCCCTCGGCGCAATTGAAACTATCGAAGAAGAAAATCTTGTTGATAGAGCTCGTGAGCAAGGCAAGATAATTTCGTCTGCACTTCAGGAGATGAAAAAGAAATATCCAATTATTGGCGATGTTCGTGGCCGAGGCGCGATGCAGGCGCTGGAATTTGTAAAACCCGGCACGATGGAACCAAACACTGAAGCCCAATCTTCAATTATTAAGTATTGTCTACAAAAAGGCGTTCTGCTTCTATCGGCAGGAACTTACGGAAATGTAATTCGATTACTTCCGCCGCTCGTAATGCCGGATGATCTGTTGAAAGAAGCTCTATCTATTCTCGATGAAGCAATCGCAAAGGCTTAGCGATCCAATAAATTCTGCGTCGGTGAGTAGGTTTCACTGCTTCTTCGCTTGGCTATCGCGCTCAGCGCCTCTAAAACAACTCGATTAGCCAAGATCGCAGTTATATCTGCGCTATCAAATGGCGGACAAACTTCAACTACATCTATCCCGACTATCGGTAATTCCAAACAAATTCTCCGGACTGCTTCTAGTAATTCTCGGGATGTCATTCCGCCAGGTTCTGGAGTGCCAGTTCCAGGAGCCATACCTGGATCTACAACATCTATATCAACAGATAGAAATACTCCATCACAGCCATCAGTAAGGCGAACAAAAGACTCATCTAAAACACTCTTCAGTCCCCGGTGGTGAATTTCAGTCATTTCATATGAACGCATACCTTTGTCACGCATCCAGTCCAAAGTCTTGGAATCTGGCCAATAACCGCGTAGACCAAGTTGTAGGAATCTATCGCCACGAACGTCACCAGAATCAATTAATCGACGCATCGGAGTTCCGTGGCCAACAAGTGCGCCAAACTGAACTTCCCCGGTATCTGCATGAGCATCAAAATGAATCATTGAAATTTTCCCCTTGCCACGATGCGCTGCAATTCCAGCGACATCAGCGGAAGCTATGGAGTGATCTCCGCCAAGAACCACCGCAATCGCACCGGAGCGCGAAATTTTCTCCGTTGCAGCTTTCAAGACTTCTAGCGAGGAAACTAAGTCACCTGGTGGCATCATTAGATCGCCAGCGTCAACTACCTTCAAACTTTTTAGTCCGTCAATCCGTAAAGCTAAATGTGGCCGCTCTCCATCGTGCGGTAGATAGTCACCCATCCGTATTGCTTGTGGGCCAAACTTTGCACCCGAACGATGTGAAGTTCCACTATCAATGGGGGCGCCAACAATTACGACGTCAGCGCCCTTAAATGTTTCAGGTTTATCCAAATCGCATGCCGGCACGCCAAGAAACGTGAAGTTCGGGCCATACATGTTGCCGATATTGGTCACAGAGTTTAGACGCGCGGTAGCGCAGCTAAAGCAGATTCAAAGTCAGAATCCTTCAAGACCGAATCTTTCATATCGCCGCGTAGGAATTGATCGTACGCAGCAAGATCAAAGTGGCCATGTCCGCAGAGGGCGGTAAGGATTACTTTCTCTTCACCTGTCTTCTTTGCTTCCAACGCTTCTCGAATTGCAATCGCAATTGCGTGAGTTGGCTCTGGGGCAGGAACGATTCCTTCCGTTCTCGCAAATTTAATGGCAGCTTCAAAGCATTCCGTCTGTTGCACTGCTGATGCTGTCATTAATCCAAGTTCGTAAATATGGCTAATCAATGGCGACATACCGTGATAACGAAGTCCACCCGCGTGAATTGGATCAGGAATGAAATCGTGACCGAGAGTATGCATCTTCATTAGCGGAGTCATGCCTGCGGTATCGCCGAAATCGTAGGCGTACTTGCCTCGAGTCAGGGATGGACATGATGCTGGCTCGACAGCTCTAATTTCAGGATTCATCTTCCCCTTCAATTTTTCACGAATGAATGGGAATGAGAGACCGGCAAAGTTTGAACCGCCACCAGTACATCCGACGAGCAAAGTCGGCGTCTCTTCGATTTTGGCAAATTGTCGAAGCGCTTCCTCACCGATAATGGTCTGGTGAAGGAGAACGTGATTTAACACTGAACCCAACGCATAGGCAGCATCTGGATCTTGCGCGGCAATCTCAACAGCTTCCGAAATTGCAATTCCTAGTGATCCCGAGAAATTCTTTGGATCAGCACCGAGTCTGCGTCCGGCCTCAGTTACATTTGATGGCGACCGGTGAACTTTTGCACCGAAGACTTCCATCATCAATCGGCGATACGGTTTGGAATCAAATGATCCACCTACCTGCCAAATCTCACATTCCAGACCGAATAGCGAACAGGCATAAGAAAGCGCAGTTCCCCACTGTCCGGCACCTGTTTCGGTGGTTATCTTTTTCTTGCCAGCTTTTTTATTGTAATAAGCCTGTGGAACTGAAGTGTTTGCTTTATGCGAACCGGCCGGAGATACACCTTCGTATTTGTAATAAATTCGCGCTGGAGTTCCGAGAGCTTTTTCTAATCCGCGTGCGCGATAAAGCGGAGACGGTCTCCATTGTCTGTAGATATCCAAGACTTCGCCTGGGATATCGATATAACTTTCACTTGAAACTTCTTGCAGAATTAAATCCATCGGAAAAAGTGGAGCAAGATCATCAGGGCCAACTGGTTGCAAAGTTCCTGGGTGAAGAGGTGGTGGAGGTGGTGAAGGAAGATCCGGAATTATGTTGTACCACTGTGTAGGCATTTCACCTTCATCAAGCGTTATCTTCGTGAATGACTTTGGATTCTTGTCGAGTGCCATAACGTTCCTTTCAGTGGTGAGTACGGGTTCTGAATAGTAGTAGCGCGAGGTCTTGCTTGGAAGGGGATTATTTTCGACTACGTCGCCGGCTTGCAGCCTGGCCAACTATGACGATTATGAGCGCAATGAAGAACATGGCGCTTCCGATGACGTTGGCTTGGGCTGGGATGCCTCGAGCGGCTGAAACGTAAACGAATTTCGGGAAGGTGCTCTCGATTCCTGAGTTGAAATTCGTGATTATGAAGTCGTCAAACGAGAGCGAGAATGCGAGTAAGGCGGCTCCCGCTATTCCCGGCATTACCAATGGCAAAGTTACATATCTGAAGGTTTCACGTTCATTCGCGTATAGATCCATAGCAGCTTGCTCCAGTTTCGGGTCGAGGCTAGCGATACGAGCTTTGACCGTTACCACGACAAACGAAATACAGAACATCACATGCGCTATGACTATGGTCCAGAAGCCTGGGTTGATTCGAAGATTTAGAAACATCGCAAGTAGCGAAGCTCCAAGTACAACTTCAGGTGTCGCCATAGGTAAGAAAATCAAGAGGTTAGTTGTGGATCGACCTTTGAATTTATGTCTGCCGATTGCAAAAGCAATCATTGTGCCCAAAATCGTGGCTAGAACCGTAGAAATCAATCCAATTTGTAGCGAGTTAACTACAGCGGTACAGACTTGGGGAGCGCCGCAAGGATTTCTCCAATTATCTAGAGTAAAACCCTGCCAGACCAGATTACTTTTTCCGGAATTATTGAACGAGAAAACGAATGTGTAAGCAACTGGAATGAAAAGGTAGATAAATGCAAGTCCGGCATAGATACGGATTAAGTTTCGTGAAATCCATCGACTTGTGCGATGTGAAAATGATGGGCGTGGCAAATCGAGTGTTGTCATACCAACTCATCTGTTCCAGAGCGTCTAATGTAGAGCGTAACTAGAATGAGAATTGTTGCCATTAAAGTAAATGAGAGGGCGGCAGCGGTCGGATAGTCAACGACGGCAAAAAACCTAGATTCAATTACATTTCCAATCATCTTGGTGCTGGGACTTCCAAGTATTGCGGCATTTACATAATCGCCAGCAGCAGGGATGAAAGTAAGTAAGGTTCCAGCGACAACGCCGGGCATCGATAGCGGCACAGTTACTTTACGGAATGTTGTTAATCCATTCGCGTACAAATCACCCGCGGCTTCTAATGTTCTCGGATCAATTCGCTCCAAGCTTGCATAGAGTGGAAGAGTCATGAATGGCAAGAAGTTGTAAGTTAAACCCGAAACAACCGCAAATGGAGTCGATGTCAATCTCATCGAATCTCCGACAAATGGCAATAATTTCAAAGTTTGAACTATCGGACCTTCATCGCCAAGAATTTGGGTCCATGCAACTGTTCTCAATAGGAACGAGGTAAAAAATGGTGCGACAACTAGTACCAATAAAATATTTCTATACTTACCAGACTTAAACGCAATCATGTACGCAAGCGGGTATGCGATTGCAAGAGCTAATATCGTCGCTATGCCTGCATAGACGAAAGAGCGTATATATTGTTCTTGATTAGCTTGGAAGGCATCTATGTAATTCGCTAAACGAAATTCTTGAACATATGTGCCTATCTGAGCGCCATCGGGCCTAACCATTGTTGAAGTGCTTGCTAATGAGAGTATGGGAAATATAAAAAACGTAACTAGCCAAATTAATCCTGGAGCGAGTAATAAATAGGGCGTCCAGGACCGAGACTTCAAACCACTTCTTGGGCCAGTTGTGGAACTAGCAGCTGTATGAAGAAATGCCATCACTCATCATCATCTAAATCAGCACCGGCATTTACATCTTGAGATCCATCAAGGCCAAACGTATGTTCCGGATCCCATTCCAGAGAAACTTTGTCGCCAACTCTTAAATCATGTAAACCTTCATCGTTCTGTTCGAAAACGACAAGTTCTAGATCCCACGGAGTTCTAACCAAGTATTGGGTTGAAGTTCCTACGAAAGAGCGATCAGTAACAACGCATTCTTTTATTGAGTTAGTCCCACTATCATCAAGTCTGAGTTTCTCCGGTCTAATGCCCATGAGAATTGAGTCAGAATCAGTCGAAACTCTCGCTAGTGGAATTTCAAAGTTAAGTCCTTTTGCGCTCACCACAGCTTTACCGCCAGATCGGCTCTGGACCTTGGCTTTGATTAAGTTGCATTGTCCAAGAAAGTTTGCGACGAATGCTGTTTTTGGAGATTCATACAATTCAGTGGCTGAACCAAGTTGTTCAATCTTTCCTTGATTCATTACAGCTATGGTGTCAGCCATAGTCATGGCTTCTTCTTGATCGTGAGTTACGTGTATAAAGGTGATTCCTACCTCGGTCTGAATTCGCTTTAGCTCTATTTGCATTTGGCGACGAAGCTTTAAATCAAGTGCTCCAAGTGGTTCATCCAAGAGTAGAACTTCGGGTTTGTTTACGATCGCGCGGGCTACAGCAATTCTCTGCTGTTGTCCCCCTGATAACTGTGAGGGTTTTCGCTCAGCAAGATGGCCTAGTTCTACTAAAGCTAAGGCACTCTCCACTTCAACTTTGACATCTTTAATTCCCCGCCGCCGCAACCCGAATGCGACATTTTCGAAGATTGTTAAATGAGGGAAGAGAGCGTAATTTTGAAAAACCGTATTCACATTTCGCCGGTAGGGCTTCTGGGTGGTTATATCGGTATCTCCGATATTTATAGTCCCCGAAGTTGGCTCCTCCAGCCCAGCAATCATTCTCAACGTAGTGGTTTTGCCGCAACCAGATGGACCTAGAAGTGCGAAGAAAGAACCATCTGGAATGGTTAAAGATAAATCATCAACAGCTCGAAAGTCTCCGTACAACTTGGAGACCCGATTTAAGACTAGATCACCGGTATCTTGAGCGACCTTTTGTCCCGCCATCTGGGATTAATTTCCGATAGCTTCGTCAAAGGCGGTCTGGAAATTAGTTTGCTCGTCTGCGGTAAGCGGACGGAAAACTTTTACCTTTTCCAAAGTTGCTGCATCTGGGAAAATAAATGGGCTAGCAGCAAGTTCCGGGTCAATCTTTTCGAGTTCTGGCTGTGCAGCTTCGACGGGGCAAATGTAATTTACGTAAGCCGCTACTTGGGCAGCTACTGCGGGTTCATAGTAGTAATTCATGAGCAACTCGGCGTTTTTCTTATGAGTTGAGGTTGAAGGAATTAACATATTGTCTGACCATAATGTTCCACCCGATTCAGGGATTGCGAAATCGAACTTGTTGTCATTTTCAGACTTCAAGATAAAGAGATCGCCAGACCAGCCAATTACTGCGACCGCATCACCATTTACTAAATCTTCTGAATATGAATTACCTCGAACTTTACGGATAAAGCCATCCGCAATCTTTCCTTTAAGAAAATCAATAGCATTCATATATTGATCTTCGGTGAATGATTTTGATGGGTCAACACCTTGATACTGCAGGATAATGCCCATAGTGTCGCGAAGTTCGGATAGAACGACAATTCTTCCTTTATTTGCTGGCTTGAAAAGGTCTTCAATTGTTCGAACGCCCGCGGGAATCTTCTCAACGTTCCAACCAAATCCGGCGAAACCAGATTGCCAAGTTAGAGAGTAGTTTCTTCCTGAGTCAAAAGGAACATCTTGCAATACTTTACGAATATTTGATTTGTTTGGGATGTTTTCGGCGTTTAATTTCTGAGCGTAGCCCTGTTCAATCCAGCGGCTAGCCATCCAATCAGTTGGAGTAACAACGTCGTAACCAATGTCTGAACCAATTGAGAGTTGTCCTTGAACTTTGCCGTAGAACGTATTGTTATCGTCGATATCTTCTGTATATGTCGCGGTTATGCCAGTTGCCGCTTCAAAAGCTTTGAGTGTTGGGTATTCCTTCGAATTCTCATTGAAATCTAAATAAAGCGGCCAGTTTGCCCATCTAACAATTTTCTCGGTATCGCTAACATCAACAACGCCCTCTGCTGAAGTTGAGCCACCGGTTCCGCAGGCGGCCAAAGTTCCAGCTCCAACAACCGCTCCGGCGCCAACGAGAAGTGAGCGACGGGTCATCTGGGCGCGAATTAGGGCCTTTGTCTCAGGTGCTAGCTCTTCTCTCTTCATTTTCTTCCTCTCGTTCGGACAGATTTATGTTGGAAATCTACTATGCGTTTAGGTTAGTCATAACATGTTTGATGCGCGTGTACTCCTCGAATCCGTAACCTGAGAGGTCTTTGCCGTATCCGGAGTGTTTGAAACCGCCATGAGGCATCTCCGCGACCATTGGAATATGGGTATTAATCCAAACGCAACCGAAATCAAATGCCTTCGCCATTCGCATCGCGCGCCCATGGTCTTTAGTCCATACACTTGAAGCCAGACCATACTTAACGCCATTCGCGTTACGCACGGCTTCAGCTTCATCGCTAAATTTCTGGATAGTAATCACGGGTGCGAAAATTTCATTTTGAATCATCTCATCATCTTGGCGCAGATCCGCAACAACTGTTGGAGACCAGAAATAACCTGGGCGATCTACTTTCTTTCCGCCAGCCGTCACGCGAGCATGAGATGGGGTTCGCTCTAGGAAACCTTGGACTCTAGCTAGTTGGTTTGCATTATTCACTGGACCGACCAATACATCCTCATCAGGCATGCCAACTTTAATGTTGTTCTTTGCCTGCTCGGTGAGAAGTGAGACCACATCTTCGTATGCGCTTGCCTCAACAATTACTCGGGTTGCAGCAGTGCAGTCTTGACCTGCGTTGAAGTAACCGGCAACCGCAATCCATTCACATGCAGCTTCAAGATTAGCGTCGTCAAATATAACTACCGGCGCCTTGCCTCCCAATTCGAGATGTACTTTCTTCAAATCTTTTGATGCTTCCTTCGCGACTTCCATACCCGCGCGAACTGAGCCAGTAATCGAAACAAATTGGGGAATTTCATGATCAACAAGAAGTCGACCACTCTCTCTATCACCGGTCACAACATTGATAACGCCTTCGGGTAAAAACTCTTGCATTAACTCAGCCATCCAGAGCGTTGAGACTGGTGTGGTGTCGCTTGGCTTGAGCACAACTGTGTTGCCGGCAGCAATAGCTGGCGCCCACTTCCAAACAGCCATCATCATTGGATAGTTCCAAGGCGTTACTTGAGCACAAACGCCAATTGGCTCCCGGCGAATAAATGAAGTATGACCTTTGAAGTATTCAGCAGCAGATCGCCCTTCCAAATGTCGAGCAGCTCCGGCAAAAAATCTAATCTGGTCAAGCATTGGGCCAATTTCTTCTTGTCGCGTGACGGCAATTGGCTTACCGGTGTTCTCTGATTCAATCTTTATTAACTCTTCAGATCTTGCTTCTATTGCATCTGCAATTTTATTAATAGCTTTCTGTCTCTCGCCGGGAGTCGATTCACGCCAAGTCTCAAACGCTTTTGCGGCAGCGTTCATGGCATTATCAATATCCTTCGCGTTGGAAACTGGAGCTTTCGCAAAAACTTGACCGGTAGCGGGATTAATTAAGTCTTGGGTTTTATCCGATGTCGAAGGGACGCTTTTCCCATTAATAAAATTTTGAAGTGTCTTCACACCATTCTCCAATTCTTCGGCCAAGTTGAGCGGAGTTTAGTTATCGGTACGGGTTGGTATCAAGGTCTCAGCAGCGGCAAGTTGCCCACAGGCGCCATCAATCTCTCTTCCTCGAGTATCACGAACCGTTACCGGAACTCCATAATTCTCTAAGGTTCGCACGAAGGTGCGCTCATCCTCCTTCCGAGAAGCGGTCCATTTTGAACCTGGCGTCGGATTTAGTGGAATCAAATTCACGTGAGCATTGCGATTTTTCAAAAGCCTACCGAGTAAGTCGGCGCGCCATGCTTGATCGTTAATGTCGCGAATCAGAGCGTACTCAATGGAATAACGGCGCCCAGTTTTTTCTGCGTATTTATCAGCGGCTGCAAGAACTTCGCTAACTTTCCACCTCTCATTTATAGGCACCAAAGTGTCTCTGAGTTCGTCATCTGGCGTATGAAGTGAAACTGCCAAAGTAACCGGTATAGATTCTTCAATCAATTTCTCAATTCCACTAACAATGCCCACAGTAGATAACGTGACTGAGCGCGCTCCAATGCCAAGCCCGTCGGGAACGGCAGTGGTTATGTTTCTTATGCTTTGGAGAACTGCGTTGTAATTTGCAAGCGGCTCTCCCATACCCATAAAAACCACATTAGATAATCTGATTGGACCACCAGCAATCTCGCCCGATTCGCAGGCACGAGCTGCAGCAACAACTTGAGCGGTTATCTCGCCTGCAGTGAGATTTCTCGTTAGTCCCGCTTGCCCCGTTGCGCAGAATGGACAATTCATTCCGCAACCCGCTTGAGAAGAAATACAAACAGTCGCTCGATCGGAATATCGCATAAGAACTGACTCAACTAAAACGCCATCATGTAATCTCCAGAGATCTTTGCGCGTCTTTCCACCATCGCAGGTGATAGACCTAACCGGAGTCAATAATCTCGGCAGAACTTTTTCCTTAACAAGTTCGCGCGCATTTGCTGGAAAATCACTCCAGGTATCCGGATCGTCATTATGGTGTTGAAAATAGTGTGTGGAGATTTGATTGGCTCTGAAGGCTGGCAAACCGAGCTCTTGAATCCAACCTCTTCTAGCATCTCTTGAAAGATCCGCAAAGTGTTGCGGCGGTTTAGTTCGGCTCATCCGAAGCGCTTCAAGAGTTCAATAATGCACCACATGACTGGCGCTACAAAAAGTACTGAATCCAATCTATCCAGCATTCCACCATGACCTGGCAAAATCTTTCCCATATCTTTTAGCGCGAGATCTCGTTTGATAGCGCTCTCAACTAAATCTCCGATAGTGGCCGCGAGTACTCCGCAAATTGCGGCCAACACGCCAATAATTGGATCTTGATCCAAGAGATAATAAAACGCCAGAGCGGATCCAATTGAGGCAAAAACTAATCCACCAAAGAAACCTTCCCAACTCTTCTTCGGAGAAATATTTGGCGCGAGTGGGTGTTTACCGATAAGTACTCCGACCAAATAGGCAAATGTGTCATTACATCCAACCAAAATTACTAAAGCTGCTATGTATTCGAAGCCATCGCCCGATCTTGCTAAGAGAAAAATAAAACCTGCTAAGAATCCTGGATAGATAAGTGAAAAAATGCCGCCGGTCGCGTTAGAAATAAAACCCGAAGTTCCCTTGAGAAGTGCGAGAAACAGAACTGCTATTACGGATAAAACTATTGAGACAGCTAGTCCAGTCAATCCAGCAAACCAAGAACTACCAATTACTCCGGTCGTAAGGAGTGCATGCTGTGGAAAGTTGATATTTATGGAGCGAGAGTTAAAAGCAAGAGAAATTTCACGTAATGCCAGTAGAACCGCTGCTAGTACAAATACTGCGAATAGGAATGGAACGTACGCTATAGTCGAGAAAATAATGGCAAGTAATACTAAACCTACGAGAATTGATGAGATTAAACTTCTCCCCGCACGCTTATTTATCGCCTCATTTATTGAGTGCAAGTCGCTCATATTGGCGCTCTCGATCAGACTTCGAGAAGTTCGCTCTCTTTATGCTTAAGAATCTCATCAATTTTATTGACATGATCAGAAGTGACTTTTTCGAGTTCTTTTTCGCCTCGGGTTAATTCGTCTTTGCTTACTTGACCATCTTTTTCGAGTTTCTCCATCGCTTCCTTGGTATTTCGGCGAATGGCCCTGATAGAAACCTTCGATTCTTCGGCTTTTGACTTGGCTACTTTGATGAATTCTTTTCGGCGCTCCTCAGTTAATTGTGGAAAGTTAACTCGAATAACATTCCCGTCTCCACCCGGATTAACACCGAGATCAGATTCTCGTATGGCCTTTTCGATTGATGCGGTTGCTCCCTTGTCATACGGAGTTATCAGAGCCAATCGAGCCTCTGGTACTTGCACTGTAGCTAATTGAGCCAGCGGAGTTGCGGTCCCGTAGTAGTCGACCATGATTTTCGCGAACATTGAAGGATGTGCTCTTCCGGTTCGGATTGCTGCAAAATCCTCTTTTGCAACATCGACAGCCTTATTCATCTTGCTATTTGCGTCAGCTAGAACGCTTTGGATTGTCATATTTCTCCTTTGTCCTAGTTGACCAGGGTTCCAATCTTCTCACCACGTACTGCTCGCGCAATATTTCCTTTTTCTAAGAGATTAAAGACGATTATTGGAAGCTTATTCTCCCGACAGAGGCTAAAAGCTGCAGCATCGGCCACCGCAAGCGACTTTGATAGTACTTCGTCATATGAGATTTCATCATATTTCTTCGCATCCTTATCCCGACGAGGATCGGAGGAATAAACGCCGTCAACGCCACTCTTTGCCAGCAATAGCGCATCAACTCCGATTTCCAGAGCGCGCTGTGCCGCAACAGTGTCAGTAGTAAAGAATGGCATTCCTGCGCCAGCGCCAAAAATTACGACTCTACCTTTTTCAAGGTGGCGGATTGAACGCCGCGGAATGTAAGGCTCGGCAACTTGTCCCATCGTTATTGCAGTTTGTACGCGCGTATCAATTCCCTCTTTTTCGAGAAAATCCTGGAGCGCAAGACAATTCATTACCGTACCCAACATACCCATGTAATCTGCCCGAGCTCTATCCATGCCGCGCTGTTGCAGTTCTGCGCCTCGGAAATAGTTTCCGCCGCCGACCACAATTGCTACTTCGACACCGGAGCGAACAACATCAGCAATTTGCTTAGCCACATCATTAACTACGTCAGGATCTACACCAAGACCTTTATCGCCACCGAAAACTTCACCAGAGAGCTTTAGTAGAACTCGCTTGAAGCTCTTCCGCTCTTTAGTCATGAGACTTACTGGCCTACTCGGAAACGATAGAACTTAGTTACGGAATTTCCCGAGTCTTTAAGGATTTGATCGACAGTCTTCTTTTGATCCTTCGCAAAAGCTTGTTCGAGCAGCGAGACTTCTTTTACAAATCCCGTAACGCGTCCCTCTACAACTTTTGCAATCGCAGCATCTGGCTTACCTTCATTACGAGCAGTCTCTTCCGCAAGGCGTCTCTCATTTGCAATTACCTCAGCCGGAATCTCATCTCGATTTAAGTACTGAGGGGCGAAAGCAGCAATGTGCTGAGCAATGTCTTTACCAGTTACTTCATCACTTTTGCCGAGTGCAACTAGAACTCCGACTTGTGGAGGAAGATCTGGGCTCGTTTTATGAAGATAAAGTGCGTTTGAACCTGAGATAACAGCAATTCTTCGCAGTTCAACTTTCTCACCTAAGGTGGCATTTGCTTCATCGATGGCGGCCTGGACACTCTTGCCGGAGGGTAAATTTGAAGAGGAGAAGGCAGCTAAATCTGAGATCTTTGATTGGAAGAGATGAGAAATCAATTCTTCAGCGACTGCTTGGAATCGATCTCCTTTCGCAACAAAGTCAGTCTCGCAATTTAGTTCAAGCATGACTGCAACATCACCGCTCGACTTCGCTGAAATCAAGCCATTTGAAGTTGCCCGACCTTCTCGCTTCGTGACTCCCTTAAGCCCTTTTACTCGAATAACTTCGATAGCTTTATCGAAGTCGCCGCCAGTCTCATCGAGAGCCTTCTTGCAATCAAGCATTCCGGCAGCGGTAACCTCGCGGAGTCGCTTTACGTCATCTGCTGTATAGGCCACTTACGAACCTGCGCTTTCGCCGGATGTTTCCTTGGCGCCGAGTAATTCTTTCTCCCAATCGGCAAGCGGTTCGCCGGCGGCAACTTCTTCTACTCCAGCTTTCGCGGCGTTCGCGGCTTCTTTAGCAACATTTGCCGATCGTGCCTGAAGGCCTGCGGCAACTGCATCAGCAATTACTCGCGTTAAAAGGGTTACGGAACGGATTGCATCATCATTTCCAGGGATCTTGTAATCGACTTCATCAGGATCGCAATTTGTATCCAAGATCGCGATTACAGGTATGCCCAGCTTTTTCGCCTCGGCTACTGCGAGGTGCTCTAATTTTGTATCGACCACCCATACCGCTGATGGCAATTTAGTCATATTTCTAATTCCATCTAAATTCTTATGCAACTTCTCTCGCTCGCGTCGGAGCAACAGTAATTCTTTCTTAGTCAGAACTTGGTCATTTGAAGCTTCAAGAGCTTCTAACTCTTTCAAACGTTGAATTCGTTTGTAAACAGTAGGGAAATTAGTAAGCATTCCGCCAAGCCAGCGCTCCGTAACATACGACATACCAACTCTTTTGGCCTGGGATTGAATTGGTTCTTGTGCCTGCTTCTTTGTTCCAACAAAAAGAACATGGCCACCTTTAGAGACGACATCCTTTACGAAGTCATATGCCATATCAATCAACGAGAGTGATTGTTGGATATCGATGATGTAGATACCGTTGCGCTCGGTGAAGATAAAGCGCTTCATTTTTGGATTCCAGCGACGGGTTTGATGTCCAAAATGGACTCCACTATCGAGGAGTTCTCGCATTGTTACTACCGCCATGGCGGCACGCTCCTTTGTGCGAACTTTGGTTCGCATCGGTTATGGATCAACGATTTGTTGATCCGCTAGCGTCTAGAGACCGACCAGTTTTCACTGGACCGAAATGGTTTCCCGTTTCATTCGCGAGCAGCGATTGAGCGGTAGACGCGTGAAGTCACAGAGTTCATCTGTGCGAGCGGAATACTACCTGAGTTCTGGCAGCTGAAAAATCCATTCAGGCCCTCGGATGCGCCTGTTCGTATGCCTTCTTAATTCGCTCCTCGGTAACGTGGGTATAAATCTGAGTCGTAGAAAGGGATGAATGTCCAAGAATCTCTTGGACTGTTCGAAGGTCTGCCCCGCCTTCCAATAAATGAGTCGCAGCCGAATGACGTAAGGCATGTGGGCCTAGTTTTGTTTTTGCCCCAATTAGCGAAGTCGCTTCATAGACAACATCTCTGACTATCCGTTGATCAATCCGTTTACCTCTTTCACCAAGAAAAAGTGCAGCTCCAGAATTTTCAGTAACAAATTCTGCACGCCCATTTGCCAGGTAATTTTCTATTGCGCGCAAAGCGGGGGCTCCAATAGGAACAATTCGCTCTTTATCGCCTTTGCCAATAACGCTTATAGTGAAACGTTCACGATCAATATCATCTATATCTAAGCCGACTAATTCAGATACTCGAATCGCGCATCCATACAAGACTTCAACTATGGCCAAATTCCTTATGGCGAGCGGGGTCGACTCTTCGTTTGCACGAGTTGTCATAGCTTTAATCGCTAATTCAGCGCTCGCTACATCAAGTATTTCTGGAAGTATTCGATCTGGCTTTGGCGCGACTAGATCACGTCCGATATCGCGAGCCAGCCAACCATTTTTTGCACCCCAATATGTAAATGCTCTTATCGAAACAACTCTTCGGGTTATTGAGGATCGAGCACCGCCTCTGCTCTGCAGATTTGCTAGCCACGAACGAATTTGATTTAAATCTAATTCTGAGAAACTCGTAATGTTCATGAGATTTAAATGAGCAACTAATGACTCAAGATCAGCCAGATAGGCACGAATTGAGTTCTCTGAAAGATTCCTATCGTTGCGTAAGTGGTCCGCATAGGAGTCCGCAAGTCCTCGATCTAGCGCCATAGCGAAAGGCTACTCAGCCTCTGGCTAAAAAAGCGTCTTCATGAAATAGACACAGCGTTGCTAATACGCAACACTTCGTTAGCGGCAAAACGCCTTGCTTGTGGAGTATCAAGAGTCTTTGTCACACCGAGATGGCGTAATGACGCGTTACGAAGGGAGCTAGGCGTTGATAGAGCTAATCGTTGACGAAAACTGCTTAGTTCCTGAAATTCGTAGAGGCCAAAGCCAGATTAGCGTTGTAATCGGAGTGATCCACGATTTCGACAATATTCTAGATCTCTGTAGCGGAGTGTTAACGAACGAAGAATTAGCGCTGGTACACAAACTCTGGGCAGACGACAATTTTCCGAGGACTTTTACACGCGAAGGCGCGGCTCTAATAATTCGTGCTCGCGACTAACGCGATTTTCGCTCAATTGCGCCTAGCGCAATCAAGAGAGTTTCGGGCGACACCTCAAGCGCTTTACATAAAGGCGCGATTACATCGATTCCCGGATTTCGTTCTTGTCGAAAATATCTAGAGATCGATCCTTTATCAATTCCGCTTTTGCGCTGTAACTCATCCAGTCCAGAAATGCCCAGTTGCTCCATTTTGAAGCGAAGCCATTCTGCGCCTTCATCCGGGCTTAGCCTTACGCCACGTTTTGTTGCAGTCATTACTACTTCTCCTACTCCGTACTGACACCCTTCCGGAGTAGCCCATAGGTTAGAGCATCTGCCAACGCCATTGCAGAGGCAGCGATAACATTTTCGTGGACGCCGACTGTGTTCCACTCTCCATGTCCGTCGCTAGTTTCGACCAAGACTCGCGTCACCGCGCCGGTTCCTAGACGACCCTCCAAAATACGAACTTTGTAATCGGTGAGTTCTAGATCCAGGAGCTCAGGAAATATATTTCCGAGCCCTTTTCTAAGGGCATTATCGATCGCGTTGACTGGTCCATTTCCACTTCCCGTAGATTCAATTCGGTTCCCTCGAGCGATTGCTACAACGGTCGCTCTTGAAGTTACTGAGCCATCTGGATTCCGATCGACCGTAGTCTCCCATTTTTCAATCTCAAAATATTTGGGGCGTCTTCCCTCTACTTCTTCTCGCAAAAGTAATTCAAATGAAGCATCCGCAGCTTCAAAGGTAAATCCTTTCGCTTCAAGATCTTTTACACGCTCCACAATTCTTGATGAAATTTCTTTATCTTTTCCGAGGTCGATACCTAATTCCTGGGATTTGAGCTCAATGGAGGCGCGACCTGCCATATCTGAGACCAGCATTCGCATGTCATTTCCAACCCGCTCAGGATCTTCGTGTTGATAAAGTGCCGGATCTACTTTTATTGCTGATGCATGAAGTCCAGCTTTATGTGCAAAAGCAGAGACGCCCACATAAGGCTGGCGCGCACTTGGCGAAACGTTTGTAACTTCAGCTACTGCGTGAGAAATTCTGAATGCTTCTTCCAATTTTCCAGGCGGAAGAACCTGTTGATTTCGCTTCAATTGAAGATTTGCGATGATTGATACGAGATCAGCATTTCCAGTTCTTTCACCGTAACCATTTATTGTTCCTTGCACATGCGTTGCGCCAGCAGATACCGCGGCTAGTGAGTTAGCGATTGCGCAACCAGTGTCATTATGGCAATGAATGCCTAATCGAGCCGAACTTTTAGTTAGTACTTCGTGCACGACTTGCGACAATTCATCAGGCAACATGCCGCCATTTGTGTCACAAAGCGCAACCACGTCAGCGCCAGCTTCTGCAGCAACTCGGACTACTTCAAGCGCATACTTTGGATTCGAGCGATAACCATCGAAAAAGTGTTCTGCATCAAGAAAGACTCTCTGTCCGCCGTCACGTAGAAACTTTATCGAGTCTCGAATCATGGCTAGGTTTTCATCAAGAGAAGTTTTTAACGCTAACTCGACATGGCGGTCGTGAGATTTAGCAACAAGCGTCACCGCGGGAGCGCCAGAATCTTGAAGCGCTCTAAGTAAAGCATCATCTGCGGCCGCGACATTGGGACGTCGCGTAGCTCCAAAAGCGACAAATGTTGCATTCTTAAACTTTAACTCGCTCTTTGCCAACTTGAAGAATTCAGTGTCTTTTGGATTAGCGCCAGGCCATCCACCTTCGATAAATCCAACTCCGAGATCGTCTAGATGCTGCGCTATGGTCAATTTATCGTGGACAGAAAGATT
>JAGWYB010000006.1 GCA_018969585.1 Actinomycetales bacterium
AGATTGAAGAGGGTGGTCGCCGGATGGTGCGAAAGGATGATAAAAAATCGATGGCCCGTTACTACCTAATTAAAGCCATTTAGCGCGTTTGAATTTGTAGAACAAAACACCACAAATTATTGTTATTGTGCCAACCACGATGAAATAGCCATATCGCCACTGTAGTTCAGGCATGAATTTAAAGTTCATTCCATAAAGTCCTGCAATCATGGTTGGAAAAGCTGCAAGCGCAACCCATGCGGAAATTCGGCGCACCTCTACATTCTGTTGGACTTGCACTTGTGCAAGATCAGCTTGAAGTGCTGCAGTTAATAGGGCGTCCATGCCAATCGCGTGATCACATGCTCGAGATACTTCATCCAACTTATCTTGAAAAAATGCTACCAGTTCAACTGGATAGATATTTTTGAACTCGCCAACAAGCTTTTGCAATGCAGATACTAAAGGACCAATGGCATGCCTGTATTCAATCACTTCTCGCTTGAGCAAATAGATTGTTTTTGAATGAGAGGTTTGAGAATCAGAAAAAACTAAGGTTTCGATATTAATGACATCCCGTTCGAGTTCCACAGCAATTTTTGAATATTCATTAATCACACAGTTGAGAACTCCATAAAGGACAGCGTAGGGGCCGAGTTTCAGGAAATTCGGTTTTGATTCAAGACTTGATCGCACGGGCACCAAAGGACTTCCATCTCCGTGGCGAACAGTAATAATGAAATCATCGTTCATAAAGCAAATTAATTCACCTGTGGTCACTGAACTTATGGAGTCATCGTAGAAAACAGTGCGCATGACAAATGTGACCACATTGTCATTGATTTCGATTCTTGCCCGTTGGCGAGCGTTCACGGCGTCTGCTCGCGCAGTCTCATGGAGAGGAAAGGAACCAAGGACCCGATTGAGCTCAATGTCAGAAGGTTCGGCTAGGCCTACCCAAGCAAAAGCTGTGCTGTCGTGGCTTGCAACACTAAGGGCTTCAAAAGTGCCAACATTTACATCTCGAACCCCTGCACGGTAAATTGCGTGATCAACGATCATGCTTCATCATAAGCCCATATTCTTAGTAGATATACGTACGCACCAAAACTTTTTTGTTTTGTGACTAATTGTTCACCCAAATATAACTCAATTGATATTTATTTTTTATTCACTGCGCCTACTTTGCAACTATGCAAAACGTTGCAAAGTCCGCTTTCGGTGAGGTAAATGAAAAAGTTCGCGAAGCGGGCGATATTCTCAATATAAAACCTGGTGTGATTGATGCGTTGACCCATTGCGAACGAGAGGTCGTTATTTCAATCCCTTTACGAAAAGATTCCGACATCAGAGTTCTTTCAGGTTATCGAGTTCAACATTCCAGTGCACGTGGTCCCCGTAAAGGTGGTATTAGATTTCATCAGGATGTAAATCTTGATGAAGTGAGGGCACTGGCTTCTCTCATGACATGGAAGACCGCTCTTATCGATGTTCCGTTCGGAGGAGCCAAAGGCGGGGTCGCGGTAGATTCCACTTCTCTAACAAATATTGAAAAGGAAGAGGTTATCCGCAGATGGACTCGTTCGCTCGTTCACGTATTGGGTCATCACCGTGATATTCCAGCCCCTGATATGGGTACGGATGCTAGGACTATGGCATGGCTCATGGATGAATTTCATCGGTTAGAAGGTTTTCAACCAGCATGTGTAACGGGTAAACCAGTTGAACTATTTGGCGCCTTGGGACGCGAAGAGGCTACAGGAAGAGGTGTCGCTCAAATAACTGTTGCAACGCTGGAGCAGTATGAAGTGAAGGTGAAAGGAGCGACTGTAGCAATTCAAGGGTTTGGCAATGTAGGTCGTTTTGCAGCGTTAGCCTGTCAAGAGTTTGGGCTGAAAGTTGTCGCATTGTCAGATGTTTCGGGAGCAATCTTTGATAAGAATGGAATTGATATTAAATCAGTTTTTCACCACAAGTTTATTAGCGAAATTAACGATGTAGATCACATACCTGTAGATTCCCTTTTATCTCTTGATGTAGATGTACTTATTCCCGCTGCACTAGGAAATGCAATCAATGATTCGAATTACAATGTCATTCAAGCAGATTTTATTATTGAAGGTGCTAATCAGCCAATTTCCCTGGTTGCTGATCTTGAATTGCGTGCACAGGGAATTGTGATTGTGCCAGATATTTTGGCAAATTCAGGAGGAGTTATGGGTTCTTACTTTGAATGGACACAAAACATTCAAGAATACAGTTGGTCCTTGGATAAATTTAGAAAAGAGTTAGATCAGAGAATGGAGAAAGCTTTTTCACATGTTTTCAAGGCTTCTCGAAAATATAATACGGATCTTAGAACAGCGGCTTTCATACTTTCCGTCGGTCGCGTCGCTAACGCATTTGAAATGAGAGGTGTGCTCGTATGATGAAATTTTTTCGAAGAATTCAATTGCTTATTGAATTTGCTCGGAATAGAAAGCGATTTAAGCGAGGAAAATTTACAAAGGGTCGTGGAGAGGATTTTCACCACGAGTGATTTTTTGCTAGATTGATTACACAAGTTTTTACAGTACCTTGATATCGTGATAATGTTTGCAGATTGAAGTTTACTTTCTCACTTTCAAGGAATTCGAAGTGCAGGTTCGGCTAAAAGGAGTAAATCCGCACATTTTTGCGCAGGGCCTATATGGTGTTAAGAGGAGTCGCCCTATAAGCCGCTCATAGTCGTGAAGAGTTTTGGGTCTAATTTGAATTATTTCCCAGACAGTTTCAACCCATTCATTTACCCGCATTTATTTCAAGCCTTTCTTTAAGGAAGGACCTACTGATTCATTCTCACCCAGTCATCAGACTTTTTAGGGTGGTAAACCAGCCGCACTTACTTTCGTAAGTGGGTTGTGCAGGGATTGAACCTGCGACCCGGTGATTAAGAGTCACCTGCTCTACCAACTGAGCTAACAACCCGACGATCGAGCAAACTATAACGAGATTTGCACCGCAGCCCTAATTCTTTACTCATGAGAAAGATTTGTTCTTGGCTAACCTACTAAATTCGGAATCTTAAGAGTTGCTTGCAGCTTCTCCATCCATTTCGGGAGTGGCGGCAATCGTTAAGCCACCAGTAATGAGCGCCACTGATCCGAGAACCAATCCCCAAACTATTCGATCGCCATCAATCATGTAATACGCGACGCCTAGGGCAATTAAATTAGCCATAACTATTGCGCCGCGGCCATATCTTTTTGAACGAACCATGCCTCGACCGGCAAAAAAAAGTCCCACCGCACCTAAAATCAAAAAGACTATTTCGGCAGCAACTGCATCAGCTTCGGTTAACTCGGAGGTGAGCGAACGAATGATCAAGTAAGCGGCAAGGCAGAGCAGAAAGAGAGCTTCTATGTTTACGAATATTTCAGCAAGGCGCCGTGTGCGCATGGAAGAAGAATAGGGGATGAGATTTCCATTCTCTATCTAATTGACATTATCGAAAATTTCCCCGTGAGCGACTTGATCCATGACTCGTTAACCGGCCTGATGACACCTTTTTACTTTTATGAGAGCGCCTGGCGCCTTAGGTCCTGGGCCAATAGACGAGAACAACCTTTATCGCTAATCGCAATTAACCTTCAAGGAATACCTCTAGATGACCTGATTCGATGTGCCCGAGAACTAAATGCTGAATTACGCGGAGGCGACTTATTGGCAAGAATGCAACAAGAGAAGTTTCTCTTGTTACTTCTTGGGAATTTGCAAAGCGCAAATCATCTTATATTTAGGCTCTCTCATCGAATTAAACCGAAGCTTGAATTCCTAGCTACCGAGTTAAGTAACGATGAAGACATATTACTTGCTATGGCAAGAATTGAAATATAAATAAATTAAAGAGTTTGCACCACTTCTCGCAAACGAAGCGAATTCGAAAGAAGGTCGCCATCATGGAGAGCGCCTCCAATAAGAATTGTTATATCTCTACCAAAGTCACTAACCATTTCTGGCGCTCTTTCAATTTTCATGCCTCCGGCTAATGCCGGAGAAGCTTTCTTGATATTCCCCAGACCTGAAAGGCAAGAGGCGACCACAGATTTACATTCTTCAAGAGTGAAACTAAATCGTCCGCCATGATTCGGAAAGATAGAAATATCAGCTCCAGAAAGGCGCATTAAAATTCCAAAAGTAATTGCATGGCTAAAGCCGTGATTTGGATTCATAACGTAAGTTCCGATCAGCGCAGGGTGACCAATAACAGGAAGCGCTACCGAATCATCATCGGCGATTGCACGCATTGCGTCGTATCCACAGATACCTGGAAGTAGCAAAAGCGCACCACAACCGACTTTTTTTGCAAATCTCGCTCCATCGAAAAATTCTTCAGTTGGTCGATTGAGGCTAGGCGCATAAACCGCGTTTCTATTGAATTTTGAGTTCGCACTATTTATTGCATCGGCGACTTGTTCTACTCGATCTTTCCAAAGCGCCCACGGTTGATTAGCAAGACTGTGATCATCTTTGATGATGTCAATGCCACCCTCAACGAGAGTCGTTGCCATATTCGCTAATTCCTTCGAGCTCAACCCCATCGGCTTCAATGCCGTCATAAGCATCGGTCGATTTTCGATTCCTAGCTGTTTACGTAAACCAGATACTCCAAATCGTGGACCCTTTAATTTATTCAGGAAGCTCTCTGGGAATTTAATGTCAACAATTTGCACTCCTTGAAAGAGTGAGATATTTCCAAATAATAGATTAAGAAATTGGGTTAGTTCGCCGCCAGCAATTCCGTCGTTGTAAGAGATTGAAACTTTAGTTTTACTCTTCGAAATTTCTACTATAGATTCAACTTTTCCAACAATCTCATCTTGAATCCATTTTGGAACTAACTTATAGGGAAATTCGATTGTCTGCTCTACCCGGATAGCCTCAATTACATCATCTGCAGCATCTGAGTCGATGAGATAAGTAATTAAAAATGCCATGCGAAATGATATCGGAGGAAATTTATAAGGTAATCCTGAGGAGCACATAAGAATTTCCCATGATAAAATTCGTTGATGTCAGATCGTGAATTTGGATTCAAAACCAAATCTCTACATGCCGGAACACTGCCCGATGCAGCAACGGGATCGCGTACGGTTCCGATTTATCAGTCGACTGCGTTTGTCTTTGAAGATACTAAAGATGCGGGCGACCTTTTCGCCCTCCGGAAATATGGAAATATCTACAGCAGAATCGCCAACCCGACTGTTGCTGCGCTTGAGGAAAAAGTTGCTGCCTTAGAGGGCGGTTTGGGCGCTGTTGCAACTTCATCGGGTTTATCAGCCCAGTTCCTTCTGTTCGCAGCGTTGACTAGTAGCGGCGACCATATCGTTTCCTCATCAAATCTTTACGGTGGAACTATTACTCAATTAGATGTCACCCTAAAAAAGTTTGGCGTAGATACAACATTTGTTTCAAGTGATGATCCAAAAGATTTTGCTAAAGCAATCAAGCCAAACACCAAATTACTTTTAACAGAAGTCATTTCCAATCCTTCAAATCATGTTGCTGACCTTGAGGGCTTAGCAAAGGTTGCACATGAAAGCGACATACCCTTAGTAGTCGATTCCACATTAACAACTCCCTATTTGGTGCAACCTTTTGATTATGGGGCGGACATAGTTATTCACAGTCTCACTAAATTTATGGGAGGTCACGGAACAACTCTCGGTGGAATAGTTGTGGAATCTGGAAAATTTAATTGGGGAAATGGGAAATTTCCTTCTATGCTCGAAAAGGTTCCTCATTATGGAGATATTTCTTGGTGGGGAAACTTTGGGGAGTACGGTTTGCTTACGAAATTGCGAGCAGAGCAGCTACGAGATATCGGAGCATCTCTAACTCCAATTGCCGCATTTCTCCTAATTCAAGGTATTGAAACTCTCGCACAGCGAATGGATGATCATGTGTCGAACGCTAGAAAAGTTGCAGAGTTTCTAAATTCAGATCCGCGCGTCAGCTGGGTTAACTATTGCGGATTACCAAGTCATCCGCATGCCGATCGAGTTAAAAAGTACCTTCCTCGAGGCGCAGGCGCAGTATTTAGTTTTGGCGTAAAAGGTGACCGAAGCGCTGCGGAAAAATTTATTAATTCAGTTCAATTAGCCTCTCACCTTGCAAATGTTGGTGACGTAAGAACGTTAGTTATTCACCCAGCTTCGACCACCCACCGCCAACTTTCAGATAGTCAATTGGAAGATGCTGGAGTCAAGCCGGATTTGATACGTATAAGCGTGGGACTTGAAGACGTTGAGGATATTATTTGGGACATCGACCAAGCCTTAGAGGCAGCCACTGGAATGAGTTCAAAATGATTTGGAGCGAGCCAACAAATTTCGAACTTTCACAAATCATTAATGGTTCGAAAAATATTGCGGTTATTGGAGCTTCGAGTGACACCTCGAAGGCTTCGTTTTTCGTTATGACTTATCTTGTCGGCTCAACTAACTACAAACTTTTTCCAATAAATCCAAAAGAGGAAAATATTCTTGGCATCAAGGTTTACAAATCCCTAAAAGAGGTACCAGAAGCAATTGACGTATGTGTTGTATTCCGCAGACCGGACGCGCTAGATGCCGTTTTAGATGAGGTTCTCGAAGTAGGCGCAAAAGTTTTGTGGATGCAACTTGGCATTAGAAATGATGCGGTAGCAGTGCGAGGAACTTCGAGCGGAATTAAAGTTGTTCAAGATCGTTGCATAAAGATTGAGCACGCAAGATTTCATGGGGGGCTTCATTTGGCCGGTTTTGATACAGGAGTAATTTCTTCAAAGAGATTGAAGTAATCAATATGAATCATGAAGACGCATTCCTGCCAATAAACCTTGCCCAGAGCGAGCCTTACCGGTGGCAAGGCGTAAGTGAGCATGTTTATAAAGCTGATGGTGATGTTTCGTCGTTTAAAGATGTTACTCGAAGAAAGCTATTCATCGATCCAGAGAAATCTGGAATTGAACTTCGTTATTTTGAGATCGCTCCCACCGGACATACAACTTTAGAGAAACATGACCATATTCATCTCGTAATACCCATTAGAGGCGCGGGATCCTGTTTAGTTGACAATAAATTAATCAAACTTGAGATAAATGATGTTGTCCATGTTCCTTCTTGGGCTTGGCACCAATTCAGGGCGAGCGATGATGACCATCTTGGTTTTCTCTGTCTTGTGACCTGTGAACGAGATAGACCAACTTTGCCTACCAAAGAAGATTTAGAAATTCTCAAAAAAGACCCTTCAGTAGCTGATTTTATTCGGGCGCATCAAATCTCTTGATTGTTAACGTTCTAATGGTTTACCCTCTACAAAAGGGGAGTGAAAATGCGTAAATCAGGAATTCGGAAGTTTCGCTCCTTAAGGGTGCTTTCCATTACCGCCATCCTTGCAATTGGTTTGTTTCAACTTTCATCCGCAACCCAAGCTTCTGAGGCTCTTAAGAAAAAATTAACAGATATTCCCGAGTTCGCAGCAGGTCAGTTAGCAGAGGTAAAAAAGAAATCCAAATCAAATATCAATAAGCACTCAATGCGCATGAAGAAAGCGCATTTACCTACCGCTCCTAATGGTGGGACTGACGACTACCGTTGTTTCCTACTCGATCCCAAGATAAAAGAAGATTCGATTCTCCGTTCAATAGAGTTTATTCCGCAAAAGAAAGACTACGTCCATCACGCCATTATGTTTAGAGTCTCTGAAGCCAACATTCCTGAGGCTATTGAAAAGGATAAATCTGGAATCGGGTGGCCCTGTTTTGGCGGTTCCGGACTAGGAGGGATGTTCTCTTCGTTTGTCACATCGCCTTGGATAAGCGCTTGGGCGCCCGGAAGAGGAATAGATATTTCGCCAGAGGGTTATGGAATTCCTTTTAGAAAAGGAGAACGCCTCGTACTGCAGATTCATTACAACTTGCTCGCAGCAAATGGTGGAACTGTTGAAACTGATAGATCGCGGATAGTTATGGAAGCTGTTCCAGCAAGTTCTACAAATGTAAAACCTTTGACTATCGAACTCTTCGCCGCGCCAGTCGAATTAGCTTGTCCATCAGGAGTAACAGGACCATTATGCGATCGAAATGCTTCACTAAGAGATCTGGCAACCCGAACTGATAAAACTAGTTTTCTGGAGGCGCAAGCTATTGCGGCGATTTGTGGAAAGAATCCTGCAAAGCCAATCCCTTCGCTCGCCAACTCTTGTGATCGAATTATTAGATCAGATTTCAAAATAATAGCGGCTGGCCCGCATATGCACCTTCTTGGGAAGAAGTTGAAGATGACGCTGAACCCCGGAACGGAAAGGGAAAAATCGATTCTCAATGTTGAAAATTACGATTTTGACGATCAATCACCAATCGTTTTAACTGAACCTATAAACGTAGTTTCAGGCGATGTAATCCGAATTGAATGTGTTCATGATCCATCTCTTAGACAAGTACTTCCAGCGCTAAAGTTCTTGCCACCTAGATATGTCACATGGGGAGAAGGATCCTCGGATGAAATGTGTCTCGGCGTGCTATCTGTCACGAGGGATTGATTATGAATTTTGATAATTCTATTTCAAAAGAGCTGCCTAGAAGATCTCTCCTTTGTGGACTTGGGTTGATTGCTCTCGGGATGCTCCCGAGCGCCGCTATTGCATCAGGCAATGTTAAATTATTGAGTGATGGGAAAGTTGAAGTCTTGCTATCGAAAAATACTGCTCTTAGAAAAGTTGGAGGGGTAATTCAATTCAATGATAAACAGGGTAAATCTATTGCTCTTATCCGCACAACTCAGTCGGCCACGGGTTTTCGAGCCATTAATCTAAGTTGCACTCATCAAGGTGTGACTGTTGAGCGAACTGATAATGGTTGGCTCTGTAAAGATGGGCATCAAGCGACATATGCAGCAGACGGTAAGGTTTTATCTGGACCTGCCAAATTTGACCTTCGCTCGATACCGGTGAAAGCAAGTAAGTCAAAAGTCACTGTCGGTTAGTTAGCATTGCGCGCCCGGCAGGAATCGAACCTGCGACAACCCGCTTAGAAGGCGGGTGCTCTATCCGACTGAGCTACGGGCGCAATTACTTTAAGCGAATTCTACCGAGCAACCGATAGGGTTTCGCCTCGTGGCAGAGTTCATTTACACGATGAAAAAAGTGCGCAAAGCGCATGGTGACAAAGTAATTCTTGATGATGTCACGCTTATGTTCCTTCCCGGAGCCAAAATTGGTGTTGTTGGTCCAAACGGAGCTGGAAAATCAACTGTTCTACAGATGATGGCTGGTTTGCAACAACCTTCGAATGGCGAGGCTTATTTAACTCCTGGATACACAGTTGGAATTTTGCTTCAAGAACCACCACTTAATGAATCGAAAAATGTTCTGGAAAATGTACAAGAAGGTGTTGCCGAAACAATTGCACTTAAGGCGCGTTTCGATCAGATCTCCGAGGAAATGGCAAACCCCGATGCGGATTACGACAAACTTTTAGCAGAGATGGGCGAGTTACAAGAAAAACTAGATCACCTAAACGCATGGGATCTTGATTCACAGTTGGAACAAGCTATGGACGCACTTCGTTGTCCACCTCCAGATGCTGATGTAAAAGTTCTCTCAGGTGGCGAGAGACGTCGAGTCGCGCTTTGCAAACTTCTATTGCAAAAGCCTGATTTGTTGCTCCTTGATGAGCCAACGAACCATTTAGATGCCGAATCAGTTTTATGGCTTGAGCAGTTCTTATCAAAGTATGAAGGAACTGTCGTAGCGATTACTCACGATCGTTATTTTCTAGACAACGTTGCTCAATGGATTTTGGAACTTGATCGAGGTCGCGCCTATCCGTATGAAGGAAACTACTCAACGTATCTGGAAACCAAGGCCTCGCGATTAAAAGTTGAAGGTCAGAAAGACGCCAAACGAGCTAAGCGCTTAGCTGAGGAATTAGATTGGGTAAGACAGAACGCAAAGGGTCGACAAGCAAAATCCAAAGCTCGTCTGGCTAGATACGAAGAGATGGCAGCAGAAGCAGAGAAGGCCCGCAAACTTGAGTTTGAAGAGATTCAGATTCCGATGGGACCGCGTCTTGGAAATATTGTTGTGGAGGTAGATAAATTAAGTAAGGGATTTGGCGAGAGATTACTAATTGATGAACTTAGTTTCTCGTTGCCTAGAAATGGAATTGTTGGCGTTATCGGTCCTAACGGTGCTGGAAAAACCACATTGTTTAAAATGATTTTAGGTCAGGAGCAACCGGATTCTGGCTCAATCAAAGTAGGCGAGACGGTGAAGATTTCTTACGTGGATCAATCTAGATCTGGAATAGATCCAAAGAAGTCGCTTTGGGAAGTTGTTTCAGATGGCCTCGATTTCATCAAAGTTGGACAGGTTGAAATGCCAAGCCGAGCTTATGTATCCGCCTTTGGATTCAAAGGGCCAGATCAACAAAAACCTGCTGGCGTTCTCTCTGGTGGCGAACGAAATAGATTAAATCTTGCTCTCACCTTGAAAATGGGCGGAAATCTGCTCCTGCTTGATGAGCCAACAAACGATTTAGATGTTGAGACCCTTGGATCATTAGAAAATGCGTTACTGGATTTTCCTGGCTGCGCAGTCGTCATTTCTCACGATCGTTGGTTCCTCGATCGAGTAGCAACCCACATTTTGGCTTACGAAGGTGATTCTCAATGGTTCTGGTTTGAAGGTAACTTCGAGTCATACGAGAAGAACAAAGTTGAGAGACTAGGACCTGAAGCAGCACGTCCACACCGCGTTACATATAGAAAGCTCACTCGATGAAGTACCAACATAAAGCATTTGTCCGTTGGGATGATTTAGATGCGATGGGGCATGTCAACAATGCGAAATATCTAACGCTTGCGCAAGAGGCAAGATTTGAATGGTCTTTTATGCAACACCACTCCAAAGGCGAGATTCCCGGATTAATGGAGATGGTCGTTGCAAAAGCCGAAGTGGATTTTTACAAGCCGATTAATCTGGGTGGCATATTTGTAGATGTAGAACTATGGGTTGAGAAAATTGGCAACTCATCCTTTGTAATGGTCTATGAAATTAGAAATGGCGAAGAGCTTTGTGCCCGGCTAAAGACGGTTCAAGTCGGAGTTGATTCGGCCGCTTCCAAATCCAGGCCTTTAACAGATTCAGAGAGAAAGTTTCTTGAACAATATCTAATACCGGAGGCATAGTTGTCTTTTCCGCGTAGTTCAAGGTTATGGTGGCGTGACGCCGTCACATATCAGATTTACATCAGATCTTTCGCTGATGGCAATGGCGATGGGAAAGGCGATATCCAAGGAATCAGATCTCGCCTTAAATATTTGAAGAATTTAGGTATTGATGCCATTTGGATAACTCCCTGGTATCCATCTCCACAAAAAGATCACGGTTATGACGTAGCGGATTATCTGGATATTGAACCTGACTACGGAACACTTTCCGAAGCTGAATTGATGATTAATGAAGCGCATCAATTAGGAATAAAAGTAATTATCGATATTGTTCCAAACCACTCTTCCGATCAACATAAATGGTTTATACAAGCTGTTAATTCTGACCCGGGATCAAAAGCGCGCGATCGCTACATCTTTAGAGACGGACGTGGGAACTATGGCGAAATACCTCCAAATAATTGGCACTCGGTCTTTGGTGGGAGCGCCTGGCAACGAATAATTGAGAAAGACGGTCGTCCAGGCCAGTGGTATCTACATCTTTTTGCAGTAGAACAACCTGACTTCAATTGGGATAACCAAGAAGTTCACGAGTATTTTGAAAAAGTTCTGAGATTTTGGCTTGATCGCGGGGTGGATGGATTCCGCATAGATGTAGCGCACGGAATGGTTAAGGCGCCAGGACTACCTGACATTGAGGAAAATTTATCTTCTGAAATGTTGGCGGCACGGCGATTGCCATTCTGGGATCAAGATGGCGTTCACGAGATTTACCGAAATTGGCGCAGAATTTTGAACTCTTATCCCGGTGATCGAATGGCAGTTGCTGAAGCTTGGGTATCGCCAGCTTCTCGAATTGCTCTTTATTTGCGACCGGACGAGCTAGCAAACTCATTTAATTTCGATTTCCTAACTTCGATTTGGGACATTCAAGATTTAAAGAGAAACATTGATTTATCTCTGCAAGCAATCCAAAGCGTTGGAGCTCCAGCATCTTGGGTGTTCAACAATCATGATGTCGTTCGTTCTGTTGACCGGTTCGCGCTAGGGCTGCGACCAGGCGTGGGAGAAACTACATTTGATCGACATGGAGATGTTTCTAAATTAAATCTTGAAATAGGTATCCGACGTGCCCGCTCAGGAGCGCTACTGATGCTAGCCCTTCCAGGCGGTGCATATATTTATCAAGGTGAGGAATTGGCCCTACCTGAGGTTCGAGACATACCGGAAGATCGATTAGAAGATCCTCGTTGGTTTCTATCCGAAAAAACCGATAAAGGAAGAGATGGATGTCGAGTGCCATTACCTTGGAGTGCAAATGAAAGTGGCTCATTCGGATTTTCCATAAATGAAAAACTTGGAAAAGAGAATTCATGGTTGCCGCAACCTAATTGGTGGGGGAATTACTCAGCTGAAAATCAAGAGCATGATCCAAATTCAACGCTAAACCTCTACCGAAAAGCGCTTGAAATTCGCAAAACTGAAATTGGCCTCGGGGATGGGGAATTAGAGTGGTTTAACATGAGTGATCAGGTTCTTGCTTTTAAACGACCCGGAAACTTCGCTTGTATTGTAAATTTTGGTGAAGCTTTCAAGATACCTAATGGAGAAGTATTAATTGCCAGCACCTCAATCGAAGATGGGATTCTTCCCGAGGATGGCGCGCTCTGGATGAGGTTGGCATGAGCAAATATCTAGAAATGGGAGGAAGGCCAACGTTTGAGAAATTGGTTTCCCATTTCTACGCACTGGTTAGCGTGGATCCTGTTCTACGCCCGATGTATCCAGATGATGATTTAAAAGGAGCAGCTGAAAGATTATTGATGTTCTTGGAACAGTATTGGGGAGGGCCAACTACTTATAGTGAGCAGAGAGGGCACCCTAGATTAAGAATGCGTCATGCCGAATTCAAAATAGGCGAATTAGAGCGAGACGCTTGGCTTCGAAATATGAAATCTGCGGTTGACGAAATCGAACTTGAATCTGATCTGAAAAAAGAACTCTGGGACTATCTGGTTATGGCTGCAAATTCAATGATTAATCAGCCACGCCGTTTTTGAGAGAGATTTCCAACTTTAAGAATTTCGCCATTTCTTAAGTACCAAAGCGTTCCAGCGCGATCTCTTACCGTAGTAATTCGTAATCCCACTGATTCAACGCGACCTTTAACTTCAAGCACATCAACGCGATCACCAACACCATATTGATCTTCAATCAACATAATGATTCCGGAAAATATATCTCTAACAATTGTTTGCGCACCAAGGCCAACTGCAAATCCAACAACGCCTGCAGATGCAACTAGAGGACCCAGGTCAACTCCTAGCTCGCCAAGAATCATCGCTCCCGCAATAAGGCCAATAAGTGCTTTAGAAGAACTCGATAAGACTGTTGCGGCAGTTCGTGCGCGCTCTCGTTGCCGGTTGCCTTGAGTTCGCTCACCAGGGATGAAATCGGCCTCAGCAATCTTCCCCAGCGTTCGGACAATGGCGCGAGACGCAATCCTTTGAACTATCAGGGCGATTACAAGTATTACAAGAATTCGTACGGGAGCGCCTAGGAACCAGTCCAAAAGTTCCTGCGTGCTCAAATCCAGCTCCATTTGAGACGGACTTTATAAGAAATTGACCTTAATTCCCCACAATTCCGAGGAAGTTCGGGCAGGATTTCCTCCACGGCGCGAGCCACGCGTTGGATAAAGGGGTTTAGACAAAGTGTCGGTAACGACCAGAAGGACTTTAGTTCTGAACGCCACCTACGAGCCACTAGGTGTCGTTTCTGATAGACGCGCGCTCATTTTAGTTTTGAACAATCGTGCAACCATGGTTGAAGATTCCGGAATTGAACTCAGATATGCGACAGGCTCTCTAACGCTTCCAGCAGTAATTCGTCTTCATAAGTTTGTAAAAATTCCGTACAGACATACTGTCCCGCTATCTCGCCGAGCTATTTTTGCTCGCGATGGCGGTCGATGTGTTTATTGCGCAGCCACGGCAACGTCAATTGATCATGTTGTTCCAAAAAGTCGTGGTGGCGATCACACGTGGGATAACGTTGTTAGCGCTTGTCACAAATGTAATCATTTAAAAGCTGATAAGACGCTAAAAGAATTAGGTTGGAGATTGCGATCAATTCCTCGTGAGCCCGTTGGTGCTGCTTGGAGAATTCTCGGAACTGGCAGAGCAGATTCACGTTGGGTTCCATACCTTGAACCATTTGGCGTAGCCGCTGCTACTGCATAGACTTTTATCCATGAATCTTGCGCTTAGTGAAGATGGTTCGCTGCCCGGAGATCCACTACCGTTTTTAGATGCCGTAATTTGGTTCTTTGTAGCACCAGTTTCAATTTTCTTAGTGGTATGGCTTTTGGTTATAGCGGGCGAGAATTTAACTAAGGCAAAGAAACGAAAATCAAAACCCGAATTATTAACTCAAATTCCTGAATAAATTAGCGGTCTATCGCCTGAACCCTTAAGGCTCGCTCCAGGGCATCTTTAGATTCAATCAAATGTCGACGCAGCGTGGGATGAGCGTCCTTGCCTGGGCCATCTAGCCAATTAACTGTTTTAGCCAAGGTTTCTTTGGTTACTACGTAACTTGGAAACAAGATATCAATAATGCTCGAGGATTCTTCATAAGATTTAGTGTTGTAAATATTTAGAATCAAGGCAAAGTAACGATCAATAAACTTTTCATGTAATTCTCGATGCAGGGGCCGCGCAAATCCTTGAAGAGCAGAGAGCCTCATCCAATTGGTTATCTCGAAATTTTCGGTAGCTTTTGTAAATGCTGCCTCTTTTGCCTGTAAATCTGGAAAAGCTGCAAGACAACGTTCGTGGGCAAGTTGTCCCGTCAACGTATTGTCTCTCTTCAACTCATCATCAACTTCAAATTTAGAGGCGATCCCTCTCTCAACAAGTGATAAGAGAAGATGCCACCGCAGATCTGCATCGATAACTAATCCAGGAAGTTTTCCATCCAACAACTCCCTAACTCTCAAACTTTGTTCTTTTGTATGAGCGAGAGAGGCAAAAATCCTTGCGTATTGTAGTTGCAGATCGCTTCCGGCTTTTGAACTGGTTAGTAACTTCTCAATTTCAGCAGCAACTTTCTCGCGTAACGCATCTCGATTCTTTGGTGCCGCATAAAACTCAATTGTTGAATGAAGTTGGCTACCTACAGCTGAAATGGTGGTCACATCATCTTCGCCGGGAAGTCCTGCAATAGCAATATCAACGTAATCAGACGGGGCTAGTTCAGCATCGCGAAGCATGTCCCAAGATGCAGACCAACAAAGTGCTCGAGTGAGTCCGTCAGTCAACTTTCCTAAATTTTGTTTTAGAGATTCCACGGATTTCTCATCGAAGCGAATTTTTGCGAAAGTTAAATCTCGATCGTTAATCAACAATAAGTCAGCCAAAGGTTCGCCGGAAAAAGCAGGCACCTCAGTTATCTCACCTTGAACATCTAACTCAATCGATTTGCGCAGAGGAAATTTAGAGTCATTCAAGTCATAAAGCGCGATTGCCATACGGTGCGGACGAAGGTCGCTCGAGCCAACCGGAATAGTTGGTGGCTCTTGTTTAATTGAGACCGATTCATATTTATTTCCCGTTAGTTTCACTATTGGGCGCAAAGTGTTTACTCCGGAAGTCTGTAACCAAGTTGCTACCCATGGATCAAGTCGACGACCGCTCGTCTTTTCTAATTCACTCAATAAATCTTTCAGCATCGTATTTTTATAGGCATGTTTTGCGAAGTAAGTCTGCAGACCAGAGATGAAATTCTCTCGACCGACATGTGCGACTAACTGCTGCAAAACCGATGCGCCTTTTGCATAGGTGATGCCGTCGAAATTTGCCTTTACTGTCTCAATATCAACCATGTCGGTAGCTATTGGGTGAGTAGAAGTTAATTGGTCTTGCCGGTAAGCCCAGTTCTTTCTCTCAGCATTAAATCCAGCCCACGAATTTGTGAATTTAGTGGCTTCAACCAAGGCCAGATATGAAGACCATTCTGCGAAAGACTCATTGAGCCAGAGGTCGTCCCACCATTTCATCGTAACTAGATTTCCAAACCACATATGAGCCATCTCATGCAGTATCGTGTTTGCTCGAGCGTTATACATTCGCTCTGTCACTTTAGAGCGGAAAACCAGTAATTCTTCTCGGAAAGTTACACAACCAGCATTCTCCATCGCTCCCCAATTGAAATCTACGACAGCAATCTGATCGTATTTATCGAAGGCATATGCGAGGCCAAAAACCTTTTCGAAATATTCAAAACCCTGTTTGGTAATCAAGAAAATTTCATCAGCATCCAAGTGCTGGAATAATGATTTTCTGCAGTAAATGCCTAACGGAATAGTTTTAGCGCCCTTGTACTCGTCTTGAACATATGCGTAAGGTCCAGCAACTACGGCAGTAATGTAGGTAGACATAACCGGTGTCGTTGTGAACTCCCAAGTTTTTGTATCTCCCGCTTTAATGGAATTCTTGACTGGATTATTTGATATTACTTCCCAATGGGCAGGCGCGATTACTTTGAAGTCGAAAGTCGCCTTTAGATCTGGTTGGTCGAAGCAGGGATACATGTTTCTGATGAAGGCTGTTTCACCTTGAGAGTAGAGATAGACCTCGTTATCAACTGGATCGACTGAGCGCTGCAGACCTTCACCCGTTTTTGAGTAAATAGCCTCAATTTCGACTATGAGTTCATTTTCACTCTGTAGTTCATCTAGAAATAAAGTTTGGCCCGTAAATTTTGAATCTGGGATTGAGACTCCATTTAACGTGGCAGAAATAATTTTTTTCCCAACGGCATCTATAAATGTGGAAGCTCCTGGTCGGTTGCATTTGAACTTAACAACAGATTTTGCGTAGAAAGTCTCAGCGCCTTTTGTGACATCAATAGTCACTTCGTAGTTCTCTACACGAAGAAGGCTCGAGCGCTCAAAGGCTTCAGCTCGAGAGAGATTGTTACCTGGCATGCGCTCATCCAACCATAATGAGAATATTTGCCACTATGGAAAACCGATCTGCTTTTCGTTTGAGGAGCTTTCGGCTTCGCGGGGACAGGATGACTAAAGCGCAGGCTGAGGCGTTGGTGAATCATTGGAATAGATATGAGATACCGCTACAAGGCAAAATTGATCCAAAAAATATTTTTTACTCATTCACACCGAAGAAGGTTATCTTCGAAATCGGAAGCGGCATGGGTGAAGCAACTGCAAAAATCGCCGCCGCAAATCCGGATATTGGATACGTTGCTATTGAAGTGCACCGCCCCGGAATCGGAGCTTTAATCATTCGCGCCGAGGAATTGTCGATAAGAAATTTGAGAATTATTAACGCTGATATTTTGGACGTACTAACAGATCACGTTGATGACACCTCAATTGATGGATTCCATATCTTTTTTCCGGATCCATGGCATAAAAGAAAGCAAAATAAGCGGCGGTTACTACAACCCGATTTCATAGCTTTGATGAGTAAGAAACTTAAGCCTGGAGGGGAGATATCTATTGCTACAGATTGGCTTCCGTATGCTCAAGAGATTGAACGAAATTTTGCGGCTAACCCAGATTTCGCAGGTGGAGTTATAAATAGACCGGATTGGCGTCCAATAACTAAATTTGAAGGAAAAGGAATTTCAAAAGAACACGTTGTTACAGATTTTCGTTATAGAAAACTTTAGATTGACCCATCTTTTTCATACTTTGAAATCATCCCGATTCGACGAGCATGTCGTTCATCATTGCTAAACGGAGTCGCTAGAAATACATCAACCATTTCGAGGCACAAGGCCTCGTCATGCATGCGACCACCTAAAGAGATTACATTCGCATCGTTATGAGTTCTCGCTAATTTGGCAATCTCGATACTCCACACCAAAGCGGCCCTAACGCCTTTAACTTTGTTGGCGACCATCTGTTCACCATTTCCAGAGCCTCCTAATACAACTCCGAATGAACCTGGCTCGCTTCCAACAGCCTCCGCAGCAGGGAAACAGAAAACGGGATAGTCATCAAGTGGATCGAATTTATGTGGTCCGTGATCAACCACTTCATGGCCTTTGGCTTTTAAATGGGCAACTATTTTGTTCTTGAATTCAAGTCCGGCGTGATCGCTTCCTACATGGACTTTCATAGGCAAACTCTCTCAAAACTTCAGCGAAAAACAGAAGAACCACCAGTGTTTCTACTGGTGGTTCTTTTCTATGAGGAGGTAGTGCCTAACTTTTGGGAATGTGAGTTATTACGGACGAGGACCTTTCCCGTGGCCTCTTCCGCCCATGAATTCCAACCCTTTCATTTTTCCTAGGCCTTTGGCGCGATTTACCTCAGCGGTAATTCGATCCTGCAGGTTGGCTTTCAATTTGGTTGCTTGTTCAGCGGTGATTCGGCCCGCAGCTAACGCCTCATCAACATTCTTCGAATGGAATGCGACGATTGCGCTTACCAGAGCATCCTTCTTTGCTCCGGCAATAGCCGCAAGACTTTCACCAGCCTTAATTCTTGAAAGCAGATCCGATTCACTGATTCCCAAAGTGTCGGTTATAACCTTCAAGTAAGCATCCTTCATTACTTTTACTTCTGATTTCATGGACGACATCGAATCCTTGAGCGCTTTTTGGATCGCATCAACCTGTGTTGTGGTTAAAGTTCCCTTAGCGACAAGTCCGTTCAAGACGTTACCCAAAATCGCGTCTCTTCCCATTTTCTTGTCATCTGCGGAGGCCAGGGAAACATTTCCCAGCGATAGCGCTACGGCAGCTGCAACTGATGCCGCAACTATTTTTGTTCTTTTCAATTGATACTCCTTCTTCTATCCATCGAACACTCTTGTATTCGATGCATTTATGGAACACCCAGGTTCTGAGAAAAGTTACCTTGAAAGGTGAGAACTAGGTGTGAGTCTTCTAGTCAGCGGAGGTTATACGCCTGAATCCTCAGAATTCCTATAGGCGAATTGGACTGTAGATAACTCATCAAACGGCCCAATATGAAACCTCCCCATCCCGAACCCCGGGAGTCCAGCCCCAAGAGGAGGGGCAAATGATTAAGCCAATTCGTACTGTCTTAATTGCAGCCCTTATTCTGCAAACAATTAATCCGGTAGCAAATTCAGCCGGAAGAACTAATCAAAGTATTGCTAACACAATCCTTAACGGAAAAGGCGCGCCAACATCCAATGTTGGAATCAATGGAGATTTCTACATCGATATCTCCAATTTCAATATTTATGGACCAAAAACAAAAAATCGTTGGCCATCTCCGGTCAGCTTGCGCTCAACTACAAATACCTCAGAGCGGACTACAGCGGTTGCTGGATCACCGGGTGAAAAAGGAGAAAAAGGTTCTAAAGGCGAGAAGGGTGAGTCAGGCGCGCAAGGAGCTCAAGGCGCACAAGGTGCACAAGGTGCTAAGGGGGACAAGGGAGAGAGCGGCGCAAAAGGTGAAGCCGGAGCAAAAGGTGAAGCCGGCGCAAAAGGTGAAGCCGGAGCCAAGGGCGATACCGGACTCAAAGGAGACACGGGATTAAAAGGAGATAAGGGTGACACTGGTGAAACCGGACCCGCGGGACCAGCCGGCCCATCAAATGTTTATTACCAAACGATTCCAACTTTTACTTTAAGTACAAATACGATCAATACATCGTCTACTTCGGGGAATATAGGAAGTTTGCAGCCAAATAAAAGCTATCGCTTTGAAATGACCCTGCAAGGAAGATGCGAATCAAATGCTGGAAAGTTTGGATTAACCGTAACAAATTCAGGTACAGGAAGTACCCTGAATTACGACTATACAAGTTCATATGTTACTGACGTGCGAAGTAATACCCCATATAAGTCTTATCATTTTCACGTCATAGGAACTATTTCCGTGGGATCACTTGTCACGAATTTGAATGTCGCGATTACTGACGGAGGTCCAATTACTGGCACTTTCCCGATGACACTCAATGGTTTTGCAGTCTTTACTTTGGTTGGAAATGTATCGACGTGAAAAAACATTTGAACTTGGAGCGGGTGACGGGAATCGAACCCGCATAGCTAGCTTGGAAGGCTAGAGCTCTACCATTGAGCTACACCCGCAATGTTTGCTCACTTAGGGCTTTTTCCTAAGGGGCATACGGTATCGGCTGAGGTAATGAGATGTGAATTTTTCATCTAGACTCTGCCACCTACGCCGCGGGGCGTAGCGTAGTGGCTAGCGCGTCTGCTTTGGGAGCAGAAGACCGTGGGTTCGAGTCCCTCCGCCCCGACCAGTAATTCAAATTAGTAAGGAGTCCTGTGAAGAGCGCCGTCGAAACTCTCTCACCGACTCGAGTTCGTATTTCTATAGATCTTGATTTCAAGGATCTTGAACCACATGTAGCAACTGCTTATCAAACTCTTTCACAACAGGTTTCAATCCCAGGTTTTCGTAAAGGCAAAGTACCGCGTCAACTTATCGATCAGCGCGTGGGTCGAGGAGCGGTATTGAATGAAGCTATAAACACTGCGCTTCCTGAGTTCTACTCACAAGCAGCTCGTGAAAATGAAGTTCTTATCGTCGGTCGACCTAACGTCGATATCAAGGAACTCAAGGACAATGAAATAGTTAAGTTTGAAGTAGAAGTCGATGTTCGCCCCGAGATAAAGCTCCCTGATTTTTCAGAGATAGAACTCTCGGTTCCCGACGTTGAATTGAGCGAAAAAGATGTTGAAGATCAAGTTGAGGCTCTTCGAATTCGTTTTGGAACTCTTGTCACAATTGAAAAAGATGCAGCTTCCGGAGATTTTGTCACAATTGATTTAGTCGCCAAGATAGAAGGTAAAGAAGTTGAGGGTGGAACTGCGAACGGCATTTCCTATGAAGTTGGCTCAAACCGCATGATTGATGGACTCGATACGGCTCTCGAAGGTATGAAAGTCGGAGAATCAAAGAATTTCACAGCTCAATTAGTCGGAATGAAGGAAGGCGAAACTGGAGAAGTCACAGTTACCCTTCAAGCTGTAAAAAAGAGAGAACTACCAGACCTAAACGATGAGTTTGCAAAATTAGCCAGCGAGTTTGAAACGCTTGAGGAATTAAAGAGCGACACAAAAGAGCGATTGAATCGATTGAAATCAATGGAACAAGGTGCGCAAGCACGCGATGAACTCTTGAAATATCTTCTAGATAAAGTTGATATCCAAGTTCCGGAACAGCTAGTAAAAGATGAGGTGCACGACCATCTAGAAAAAGAGAATCGACTTGAAGATGACACGCACCGAAATGAAGTAACTGAGGAGGTTACTCGATCTGTGCGTGCTGATTTCTTGTTAGATGCGATTGTCAAAGCTGAAGAGGTTCAAGTTTCCGAGGCTGAACTAACCGAGTATTTGATCCGAACAGCTGCCAGATACGGGATGACACCGGAACAATTTGCGCAACAGTTGACCCAGGCCGGCCAGATAACGGCTCTTATGGCCGAAGTTGCGCGTACGAAAGCACTGGCGATTGCTCTCGAAAGAGTGAAAATTAAAGATGCATCGGGGCGAAGCGTTGATCTTTCGAAATTAACCCCAAAGCCGAACTCAGAAGAAAAGTCTGAATAACTATCCGCTCTGAGCGAACAAGCCGCTTATTGGGAAGCAAAAGTCGCTCGGGAGCGTTAGGGTCTATACATAACGAATCTCAGGAGGAACTTCTTGGAGCTCATTACCCCGCGCTTGGCGGCTAGCCCCGCCGGTGGACTAGACGACCAGGTCTACAACCGCCTTTTAAAGGAAAGAATCATTTTCCTTGGTTCCGTCGTTGAAGATTCAATGGCAAACGCAATTGCTGCCCAGATGCTTTTGTTGGCAGCTGAAGATCCAGAGAAAGATATTTATCTTTACATTAATTCTCCCGGCGGATCCATCTCTGCAGGTATGGCGATCTATGACACGATGCAATACGTAAAGAATGATGTGGCAACTGTTGCAATGGGTCTCGCCGCATCGATGGGCCAGTTCTTACTTTGCGCTGGCGCCCCAGGAAAACGTTACGCGCTTCCACATGCAAGAATCATGATGCACCAACCATCCGGTGGCATTGGTGGAACCGCTTCCGATATCAAGATTCAAGCAGAGCAGATGTCATTCACAAAGAAGAAAATGGCCGATTTGATTGCATTTCACACTGGCCAGAAAGTCGAAACTATTACTGCTGATTCGGATCGCGACCGATGGTTCACCGCTGAAGAAGCAAAAGAGTATGGCTTCGTAGATCATGTTGTTAAATCAGCCGGCCAAGTCTCTGGAAGTGGAGGAACTGTTCGATGAGTAAGTATGAATCACAGAATCGATATGTGCTTCCAACAATTGAAGAGAGAACTTCATATGGATACAAGCGTCTAGATCCATACACAAAACTATTTGAAGAGCGCATCATCTTTCTCGGTCAAGCTATCGACGATACTGTCGCAAACGATGTAATGGCCCAGCTTTTAACTCTGGAGTCGATGGATCCTGATCGCGACATCATGATGTACATCAATTCTCCAGGCGGCTCATTCACAGCCCTAACTGCAATTTATGACACGATGCAATTCGTACGTCCGGACGTGATGACAATTTGTCTTGGTCAAGCAGCATCTGCTGCGGCAGTTCTTCTTGCCGGCGGCACCGCAGGAAAGCGAATGGCGCTGGAACACTCAAGAATTCTTATCCACCAGCCATATAGCGAAGGTGGCGGACAAGGCTCCGATATTGAAATCCAAGCTAAAGAAGTCTTGCGCATGCGAGAACTTCTAGAAGAGATGCTCTCCAAGCATTCGAAGAAATCAAAAGAAGAGATCGCAAAAGATATTGAGCGAGACAAGATTCTTACTGCAGCAGAAGCTGTTGAGTACGGACTTGTCGACCAGATCTTGGCGAGCCGAAAAGCCTCTCTCAAGCGTTAATTCCTCTCTAGGCGAACAGCTATATCCGACGTTCGCGCACGCTCGCGATTTACCATTAGAGCCTTCCCTAGAGAAAGTTGGCAGACGTGACTCGCATCGGTGAAAGCGGCGATCTTCTCAAGTGCTCCTTCTGCGGTAAGACCCAGAAGCAAGTCAAGAAGTTGATTGCAGGTCCAGGTGTTTATATCTGCGACGAATGTATCGATCTTTGCAACGAGATAATCGAAGACGAATTAAGCGAAGCAGCTGGTCTTGGTCTCCAAGAACTTCCTAAACCTCAAGAGATTTTTGATTTTCTAGATCAATATGTAATCGGACAAGAACGTGCCAAGAAATCCTTATCGGTTGCCGTATATAACCATTACAAGCGAATCAAATCTGGCGACCGTCATCGCGAACAAGGCGTTGAGATTGCCAAGAGCAACATTCTGCTCCTCGGTCCAACTGGCTGCGGAAAGACATTGCTAGCCCAAACTTTAGCCAGAATGTTGAATGTCCCATTTGCGATTGCAGACGCGACTGCACTCACCGAAGCTGGCTACGTTGGTGAGGATGTAGAAAATATACTTTTAAAGTTGATTCAAGCAGCAGATTTTGATGTCAAAAAAGCTGAGACTGGAATTATCTACATTGATGAAATCGATAAAGTTGCGCGCAAGAGTGAAAATCCTTCGATTACTCGGGATGTTTCCGGTGAAGGCGTGCAACAAGCGCTACTTAAGATTTTAGAGGGAACTACCGCATCGGTCCCACCTCAAGGCGGAAGAAAGCACCCGCATCAGGAATTTATTCAGATAGACACAACTAATGTTCTGTTTATTGTTGGAGGAGCATTTGCTGGGCTTGAGAAAATCATTGAAGCGCGCAAAGGAAAGGCTGGTGTTGGTTTTAATGCCGCGCTCAAGGTAACTAAAGAAAATGAGAAGAATGATCCATTTAGGGATGCCATGCCGGAAGATTTATTGAAGTTTGGAATGATTCCCGAATTTATCGGCCGCCTTCCAATCATGACTTCAGTTGAAAGTTTGGACCGTGCCGCTCTTCTCCAAATTCTTACCGAGCCAAAGAATGCTCTGGTTAAGCAATATCAACACCTATTCTCTATGGATGATGTTGAGCTAGAAATTGCAGAAGATGCGCTAGATATCATCGCCGACCAAGCTATTGCGCGCGGAACGGGCGCTAGAGGTTTAAGAGCAATCATGGAAGAGATTCTCTTGCCTGTGATGTACGAAGTTCCAAGCAAGAAAGAAATTGGCAAAGTAATCGTCAATGCCGAGGTTATTCGCTCGAAAACGCCACCGGTTTATGTGGAACGAGGACCAAATAGCGTCAAGCGCAACAGTAAACGTGGAGAAGAGAAGACCGCGTAGCGCTCGCTAGTATCGCGTCTTATGTCTGAGCTGCCCTCAAATTTCGCCCCTCACGAGATTGAGTCTGCACTTTATAAAAAGTGGTTAGACGCTGGGTATTTCAAAGCTGATCCAAATTCTAAGAAACCGCCATTTGCCATAGTTATCCCGCCGCCGAACGTGACTGGCAGTCTCCATATCGGTCACGCTTTAGATCACACTATTCAAGATTTATTGATTCGAATGAAACGCATGAAGGGTTTTGAAACCCTCTGGCTTCCCGGGATGGATCATGCCGGCATCGCAACACAAAACGTAGTTGAAAAGAAATTAGCTGAAAGCAAGATCACCCGACATGATCTTGGAAGAGAAGAATTCATCAAAAAAGTGTGGGATTGGAAAGCTGAATACGGCGGCGCAATTCTCGGCCAGATGAAACGACTCGGAGATAGCGTTGATTGGAGTCGGGAACGTTTCACGATGGATGACGGCTTGTCACGAGCTGTCTTAACAATTTTCAAGCGACTTTACGATGCTGGGTTGATTTATCGAGCAGAGCGAATAATTAATTGGTGCCCTCGTTGCTTAACTGCACTCTCTGATATCGAAGTGGATTATCAGGAGATAGATGGTGAATTTGTTCAGATTAGATACGGAGATTTAGACGGCGACCATATTTATATTGCGACAACTCGCCCTGAAACAATGCTCGGCGACGGCGCCGTAGCGGTAAATCCAAATGATGACCGATATAAATCAATGATTGGTAAGCAAGTCCGCCTTCCTTATGTGAATCGAATGATCCCGATAATTGCAGATGAATTAGTTGATCCAGAATTTGGTACTGGTGCCGTAAAAGTTACTGCAGCTCATGATCCAAACGACTTTGAAATGGGGATGCGCCACGGCGTGCCCATGATTGTCATCATGAATGAGTCCGGAGTTATGGAAGGAACCGGAACGCAATTTGATGGAATGGATAGATTCAAGGCTCGCAAAGCTCTGGTTGAGAAATTACGGGAAGATGGATTACTTGGGTGGGAAAAACGTCCTTATAAACATAGCGTTGGCCATTGTTCACGTTGCAACACAATCGTAGAACCACGACTCTCCTTACAGTGGTTTGTGAAAGTTGCACCGTTAGCGAAGATGGCAGGAGATGCGGTCCGTAATGGAGAAGTAAAGATTTCCCCAGTTGAGATGGAGCCACGCTATTTCGAGTGGGTAGACAACATGCATGATTGGTGTATTTCGCGTCAATTATGGTGGGGTCATCGAATTCCAGTTTGGTATGGACCGAATGACGAAATGAAAGTTATTGGTCCTGATGAAGTTGCACCAACTGGTTGGGTTCAAGATGAAGATGTCTTAGATACCTGGTTTTCATCTGCGCTTTGGCCATTCTCAACCCTCGGTTGGCCAGATAAAACCGAGGACTTAAAGAAGTTCTATCCAACTTCGGTTCTCGTTACTGGCTATGACATTCTCTTCTTCTGGGTCGCACGCATGATGATCTTCTCGTTATTCGCGATGGATGGGAAACATCCATTCGACGTTATTGCGCTACATGGCCTTGTGAGGGATAAGAACGGCAAGAAGATGTCGAAATCCAAAGGGAACGTAATCGACCCATTGGAATTTATGGATAAATATGGATCAGATGCCCTGAGATTCGCTTTGGCACGTGGCGCGAATCCTGGGACAGACCAAGCTCTCGCAGAAGAGTGGATTGCTGGAGCACGAAATTTCGCTACCAAGATATGGAATGCCACTCGCTTTGCCATTATGAATGGAGCGAATGTTAAGGGCCTGCTCCCTGAAAGGAGTTCGCTAAACCATATTGATCGATGGATATTGGATGAATTGGATCGAACCATCGCATCAGTCGATGAGCTCTACGAAAACTTTGAGTTCGCAAAAGCTAGCGAGTCTCTCTATCACTTCGCTTGGGACGAAGTTTGTGATTGGTATCTTGAATTAGTAAAAGACACTTTTTCAAAAGGTGGACCAGAAGCTGAAAAAACCAAGCGAGTTCTAGGTCACGTATTAGATAATCTTTTGAGATTAATGCACCCAAATATGCCATTTATTTCTGAAGAACTCTGGATTAAATTAACTGGAGGAGAATCACTAGTAATCGCAGAATGGCCGACAGGTTCCGGGCACGCTAAAGACTTAGAAGCTCATGACGTAGTTGAAGATATGAAGCAACTGATTACAGAAATCCGCCGGTTCAGGAGTGATCAAGGAATAAAGAATTCAGCTCGAATAAATGCCGAGATAACCGGACTAACCGGTCCCGGCACAAAATACGAGGATGCGATTAGATTCCTTGTTCGCCTCGATGCTCCTGGTAATTACTTTTCGCCGAGCGCAAAGATTGAAATTGGTAAATTTACTGTTTCCTTTGATCTAACAGGCAGCGTTGATGTCGCAGCCGAAAGAGCGCGTTTAACTAAAGATCTTGCAAATATTAAAAAGGATCGTGAGACTGCTCAAGTAAAGCTTGGCAATGAGAATTTTATGGCGAAAGCCCCAATGGAAGTCGTTTCTGAAATTCGGAACCGTTTAGAATTCTGCGACTCTGAAATTCAGCGTATCGAGTCACTCCTCTCCTCTCTACCAAATTCTTAAGAATATAAATGAGCCTACAAGAGATAGAAAAGGCGTTATCAGCTCGTTGGCCAGAAACAAAAATAAATCCAACTTTAGAACGCATTGCACTTTTAGTTGATTATCTTGGATCACCCCAACTTTCATATCCAACAATTCATATTGCGGGTACGAATGGGAAAACTTCAACATCGAGGATTATTGATTCGCTCTGCCAAGAATTGGGTTTGCGAACTGGAAGATTCACGAGTCCACATTTAGAGAGCATGCTGGAGCGGATTGCAATAAATGGAAGCCCAATTGATGAATTAACTTTTGTTAAGAACTTTAAAGATATTGAGCCCTATTTAGCGTTAGTCGACGGAAAAATGCCAGATCCGCTCTCATTTTTTGAAGTGATGACGGCGCTTGCCTTTGTAACGTTCGCGGAGCATCCAGTAGATATTGGGATTTTTGAATGCGGCATGGGAGGGGAATGGGATTCCACCAACGTTATTGATAGCAAAGTCGCGGTTATTACATCAATTGGATTTGATCACATGGAGTATTTGGGGAACACACTGGTCGAGATCGCAACTACCAAATCTGGAATTATCAAAAGTGGAGAGTTTGCGGTCCTTGCCCGCCAGGAGCGCGAGGCGGCACAGGCACTATTGAAGCGATGTGCCACTATGAATACGACGCCTCTTCGTGAGGGGATTGAATACGAGGTTGTGAAACGTGACGTTGCAGTTGGAGGTCAACTACTGACAATTCGTGGAATTTACGGAATTTATGAAGATTTATTCCTTCCGCTTCACGGCAAACATCAATCCAGTAATGCAGCTACTGCATTAGCGGCGGTTGAAGTTTTCGCTGGCGAATCGGAATTATCTCAAGAAGTTGTAGCTAACGCATTTGCAAATGTGACATCCCCAGGACGTTGTGAAATTATCTCTAGAGAGCCCACTGTCATTATTGACGCGGCACATAACCCACATGGAGCGATCTCACTAAAAGAGGTTTTGAATAGTGAATTCAACTTCGACAAAATTATCATGATTTTTGCAGCAATGGGAGATAAAGACATCTCCGGGTTTCTAACTGAAATCTCTCCAATTATCGATCAGGTAATACTCACTCGAAATTCATCTCCAAGGTGCGCAGAAATAAATCAAGTAAGCGAAATAGCCTCAGGAATATTTAAGGATGCTCAGATTTCTACGGCCCCGCAGCTAGCAGAAGCACTTGAGGCGGCCAAGTTAAAGGCTCTTGAAATGCAAGATCATGGAAGTGTTGCAATACTGGTAACTGGGTCTGTGGCTACTGCTGGTGAAATAAGATCGATAGTAAAGAGAAAAGGTATGACGAATAGATGAAAATGTTGGCGCGCTCAGTGTTGTCAATGGAAATTTTGCTACTTGGATTCGCCCTATTACTTGCGAAAGACCTTGCTTCCAGAGAGGGCTTGTGGCTTGGACTTGCGCTAGTCGTAATCGCAATTTTGGCTCTCGGAACTTTGAAAAGCAAAATTGGATGGATACTTGGTTGGATACTTCAATTCGGGATTATTCTTTACGGGTTTTACATTTTTTCTATGTTCTTCATGGGAGCTCTTTTTCTCTCATTGTGGGTTGGTGCGATTGTGATTGGCCGAAAGGGAGAGGCGCTCAAGCGGGCTCGCCAGGGGGAAAATCCACAATAGACTTGGGTCTGTGATGACCTCCCAAAAAGAGCAAACTTTGGTACTCATAAAGCCGGATGGCGTTCGCCGCGGCCTTATTGGCGAAATTATTCGCCGAATTGAAGCTAAAGGTTATGTCGTCGAAAATCTAAAGATGTCTCTTGTTTCGATTAACCAATTAAAAAATCATTATCAAGAACATGAAGGCAAGCCTTTTTTCGAACCCCTACTTGAGTTCATGCAGAGCGGTCCAATCGTCGCAATGGTTGTTTCTGGCAATCGCGTCATTGAAGGTTTTAGATCTCTAGCGGGCGCAACTGAGCCCACAAGTGCCGCACCCGGTACCATTCGCGGTGACTTGGCAAGAGACCAAGGAACTAAAGTTGTTCAAAATCTCGTTCATGGTTCAGATTCTTCGGAGTCAGCCCAACGTGAGATTTTGATTTTCTTCCCCGAACTACAAGGAGTGAAATAATGGCGGGTATGAAATCTCGAGGTAGTTTCTTCGGTCGAGATATGGCGATAGATCTTGGAACCGCCAACACCTTGGTATATGTAAGAGGTAAAGGCATCGTCTTAAATGAACCGAGCGTCGTAGCTGTTAATCAAGATACTGGAGCGGTCCTTGCCGTAGGCGCGGAAGCGAAGCGAATGATCGGAAGAACTCCAGGAAGTATCGTCGCAATTCGCCCATTAAAAGATGGTGTAATCGCAGATTTCGATACCACGGCTTTAATGATTAAATATTTTATTCGCCAAGTGCATAAACATACCTATCTTGCAAAACCGAGAATTGTCATTTGCGTTCCCTCAGGAATCACTGGCGTTGAACAACGCGCGGTTAAAGATGCTGGATACGAAGCTGGAGCTCGCAAGGTATACATAATTGAAGAGCCGATGGCAGCGGCGATAGGCGCAAACCTTCCCATTCATGAACCAACCGGAAACATGGTCGTAGACATTGGCGGTGGAACGACTGAAGTTGCTGTTATTTCTATGGGCGGAATCGTTTCCGCTGGTTCAATCCGTGTCGGTGGCGACGAATTAGATCAAGCAATTATTAGTTGGATTAAGCGCGAGTATTCAATGCTGCTTGGCGAGCGGACCGCAGAAGAAATTAAGATGGCGGTTGGCTCTGCTTATCCATTGCGGGATGAGCCTGATGCTGAAATTCGCGGAAGAGATGTTGCCACTGGGCTACCAAAAACAATCGTTATCTCAGCCGAAGAAATTCGAAAAGCTCTAGAGGAGCCAGTCACCGCCATCGTAAATGCGGTTAAAGCAACATTGGATAAGACGCCGCCTGAGTTATCTGCGGACTTGATGGATCGTGGAATTTTCTTAACGGGCGGAGGAGCGCTGCTTAGAGGACTAGATGAGAGATTGCGCCACGAAACAAATATCCCTATACATATCGCAGAGCGACCCTTATTAGCTGTTGTTGAAGGTTCTGGAAAATGTATCGAGGAGTTCGAAGCTCTAGAGAAAGTTCTAATCTCCGAGCCTCGTCGATAGGAAGTAATGACGACTAAGCGGACCAATCGCACTCGACTTCTTCTGGTCTCGCTTCTGGTTACATCGCTTTTTCTAATCACACTGGACCTACGTGGACTTAGCGTTGTGTCATCACTGCGAACAGCTGCGCAAAGTGCGCTTACTCCCTTTCAGTCTCTCAGCACCGCAATTTTGTCGCCAATTTCAAATTTTCTCGACAATTTGAGCGGTTTGAGATCTGCACAAAATCGCGTTGCTGAATTAGAGAGAGAAAATCAAGAGTTACGAAATACCAATATTCTGAATGAAAATGTAGTGGGCGAATTGAAGCAATTAAAAGGCGTACTAGATCTCGCCGGAAGAGCGAAATATAAAACTATTAGTGCTCGAGTTATCGGAAAAGGTGGCACTGCAACTATTGGCGAGACAATAATCATTGATAAAGGAAGCGCCTCCGGAATTTCTACAGATATGACAGTTATTTCCGAAAATGGATTAGTAGGGGTAGTGAAATCAGTCAGTAATAGCGCTTCAATAATTATGTTGATGAGCGATCCGAATTTTAGATTAGGCGTAAGAGTTGCAGGCTCACAATTAATGGGAATTCTCTCTGGGGAAGGGGGCGATAATTTCTCGTTACAAATGTTGAGCGCATCCTCCGATTTAAGTGTCGGAGACGTTTTGCTTTCTAGAGGAAGCTCCGGAGATAAACCATTCGTACCCGGAGTGCCGGTTGGGAGAGTGAGTTTTGTTGAAAACAGTTTGGGTCAGCTAACCAAAAAAGCTAAAGTCGAACCTTACGTAGATTTCAATTCACTTGGTGTTGTGAGCGTCGTTTTAGAATCGATCGCCGGCGATCCAGGAGACGCTCTAGTTCCAAAAGCGCCGAGGCCAGCCCCGACAATAACTGTTTTCGTTACTCCAACTCCGAATGAATAAATCCAGGTTACAACTATGAATATTGCTCGAATTCCTTACATCCTCTTAACACTTTCGGGATTCTTTATTCTTCAAGAGGGTTTTATCAATCGAATAAATTTCTTTATTGGTGGATTCTCTCTTTATCTTGTCTTTGTAATTGCTTGGACGCTTCAAGAGGAGCCCAGTAACGCGATGCTTATCGGATTCTTCGCCGGATTTATTGCTGACTTCTCGCCAACTCTAGAGTCGCCATTTGGTTTATGGACGCTAATACTCACTGGGTTCTGCTATTTCTTGGCAACCACAGTCAGGGGTAATTTGGATCCACAGTTAAGCCCGCTGCAAATGACTCTAGTAACAGCGTCTAGTTCAGCTGTTCTGCTCCTGTTGTTTATATTGATTGGAGCAATTCTGGGGCAAGAACTATCGTCGATTAGCATTTTGATATCGGAAGTTATTGGAAACACACTTTGGAGTTTTGTTCTAGCTCCCATTTATATTCCGTTGACAATTAAGTTCTATCAATTTTCTCTGACAGCGAGGGAGAGATGAGAGATAGAACTTCCACCGCAGTTCTTGTTGCTCAAGTATTTGTAATTTCCTTGATGATTGCGCTTTTTGGACGACTCTTCTATCTGCAAATCGCCGATGGCCCTCGTTACCAAGAGGCGGCATTGGATATTCAGAGCAGAGATATCGTTACCCCTGCCTTGCGCGGCTTAATTGTTGATATCTCTGGTGAAAAACTAGCCACAAACAAAGCTGGGCTAATGGTCACTGCAGATCGCTCGATTCTTGATCAGCAAAATGACGATGGCAAAGTCGTCCTTGAGCGAGTGTCTCAGATACTCAAATTGGAATTCAGTGATGTTTTTGCCCGTACGCGACTTTGCGGAGAGTTGCCAAAAGAGGAGCGAAATGGTTGTTGGACTGGTAATCGATACCAACCGATCCCAATCACCAAAGAAGCTACCGAGGAGCAAGTTCTAAAGATTGTGGAACGTTCTGATCAGTTCCCAGGAATTGGCGCTGAGCCTGTATCGATTCGAAACTATCCTTCCAAATCAGATGAACGCGCAACACATATTCTTGGATATGTCGGACCAATAACGGAAGACGATTTAAATAACGAATTAGGTAAAAAATATTATCGAAATGAGTTAGTTGGCAAAGCAGGTATTGAACTCCAATACGATGAAGCTTTACGCGGAACTCCGGGAGTTCGCACGGTAATTGTCAACAACAAAGAATCGGTTACACGAGAATCCAAAAATATTGCTCCAATACCGGGAAATCATCTTGTTTTAAATATAAATGCGAAACTTCAAGCTGCCGTAGAGAAGGAGCTTCGTGATTCCGTCTTTCGTGCTCGAGCAAACGGATACCGTGGTGATTCTGGTGCAGCCGTGGTTATGGATTTGAAGGGTCGAGTTTTAGCGATGGCTTCTTATCCCGATTATGATTTAAATATTTGGGAAAATGGAATCACCGTCAGACAAGCCAAAGAACTTTATAGTGAACGAAGTGGAGTCCCTGCACTCTCTCGAGCCATCCAAGGAAGTTTTGCACCCGCTTCGGCATTCAAAGTTGTTTCGCTGGCCGCTGCGGGCGCTGCAAACTACAACTTGGCAAATACATATAACTGTCCGAGTGAGGTGACATTCGGCGATCGAACCTTTAGGAATTACGATAGCAAGCCTGCCGGAAGAATTAATTTGGTTACGGCAATGGCTATTTCATGTGACTCGATTTGGTATCAAATTGCATATGACGAATGGGTTCGCGATGGAGGATTAAAGCCAAAGCCAAATCCGAACGATAATTTCTTCAAAGCTGCAGCCGGATTTGGGGTAGGCAAGCGCACCGGTATCGATCTGCCATCTGAAGTTAAGGGGCGCCTACCAGACCGAGAATGGAAGAAATCTTGGTACTCCCGAAATAAAGAATTTTTCTGTGATTATCAGGCGCGAGCTCAAAAATCTCAATTAACTCCTTATTTGATTGCGTTGGCAAGAGAAAATTGCCTGGATGGTGACCGAGTAAGAGCGGGAGATATGGTGAATTTTTCGATCGGTCAAGGAGATGTCTTGATGACACCTATTCAAATGGCAGTTATGTATGGCGCGATTGCCAACGGTGGAAATTTAATGAAACCCAAAATTGCAAGAGCTATTGTCTCTCCGACAAATAGAGTTATAAAAGAAATGGAGCCAGAAGTTACTGGCAAACTAACCGTCCCAGACTCGACGCTAGAACTTTTGAAACGGTCGTTAAGAGCAGTTGTTACTTCAGGAACTGCGCGCGGAGTATTCTCAGGATTGCAAGCCGAAGTGAGTGGAAAGACTGGAACCGGACAAGTATTTGGAAGGAATTTAGATGGATCTGCTAAGGATGATACTTCTTGGTTCGCTTCCTATGCTCCCGCTAAGAAACCTAAATACGTTGTTGTGATGATGGTTAGCCAAGGTGGATTTGGAGCGACGACAAGTGGAGCCGGCGTTCGTCGTATCTACGAATATATATTTGGCGAGAATGGGAAAAAAGCGATTTTTCCTAATGGCCCTGTTTCGGAAATACCAACTATCGATAGCAAGACTTCATAATGCAAACTTCTAAGTCATCTCGAAGAGTTGAACGCAAACGTGTTTTGCTAGGAACAGATCCGATAATCAATGTATCTGTATTACTTCTGACTGGAATTGGAATTCTGCTTGTTTATGCGGCAACTCGTGATTGGTTCGCAGCGAATGGCCAGGACCCTGAGTATTACTTAAAGCGACAACTTTTGAATGTAATCATCGGACTTGCGCTCGCTTACGGCGTCACGCTGATTGATTATCGATTATTGCGTGCTTACACACCAATAATTTGGGGTCTGGGCGTCCTTGGATTACTCCTAGTTCTAATTCCAGGTGTTGGAAGTATCGTAAATGGAGCAAGATCTTGGATCTCATTCCCCGGGGGATTTCAAATACAGCCTGCAGAGATTGCTAAGTTAACAATTATTGTTGGGATGGCGCTAATTCTTGCCGAACGTGACGCGGGCGCTAAGCACCCGACCGATCGACAAGTTCTCTACTCACTATTGGTAGCAGCAGTTCCGATTCTTCTGATCGTTGCTCAGCCAGATTTAGGGACTGTTTTAATAATTTCTGCATCCGTCATTGCAATTATTGCGACATCCGGGGCAAAGCTTCGCTGGGTAATTGGTTTAATTGTTCTAGGAATTTCAGGCGCCTATCTTGCAGTAGTAAGCGGCGAGGTAAGTGAGTATCAACTTAATCGCCTTAGATCTTTTGTTGATCCTTTTGCCGATCCGCAGGCGACTGGATATCAGCTACGACAAGCAAGAATAACAATTGGTTCAGGCGGATTATTCGGAAAAGGACTTTTCGAAGGCCCACAGACAAATGGCAGATTCGTTCCAGAGCAACAGACAGACTTTATTTTTACAGTCGCCGGTGAAGAACTTGGCTTTCTCGGTTCGTCGTTAATACTAATTCTTTATTTATTAATTCTTATGCGCGCGTTCGCTATTGCTCGACGTAGCAATGAGATATTTGGAAGAATTGTCACTGTTGGAGTCATCGCCTGGTTTTCTTTCCAAATATTTCAAAATATAGGAATGACCATGGGGTTAATGCCGATGACTGGCGTTCCATTGCCATTTCTCTCTTACGGTGGCTCCAGCATGTTCGCAAATATGATTGGAATTGGCCTGTTGCAAAATGTTTATCAGCGATCCAGGTAACGCCAGTTTTACCCTTGAAAACGCGGTAATTAGGTCGACCTTCTCTTATATGTCATACTTCTCGGGTAATCGCCTCGAAAGAGGTCGCCAGACCGCTCTATAGGTGCGGTCGGCTGATCCGGACTAAAGGCGCAACCGAAGATTTCACCCGAGAGGGTGCAGAAAAAGGATTTTGCTATGGCTGATGAGCCAAAAAAAACGCGTAAACGCGCTGTTAAGAAAACCGCAGCTGAACAAGGCTCGACCGAAAAATCATCTGAAAAAAAGAATGAAAAGAAGTCAGAGCGCAAGAGTAGTTCTGCAATTCCTACACCTATTTTTCAAGCCCCAACTACAGCTCCTGCGCGAGATAAAAAGGGCGCTGATAGCCAGGAAAGTGAGAATCGTCGAAGACGTCGTCGACGCGGCGGACGCGGACGTCGCAGATCTGATCGCGAAGAGGGCGTAGAAGGAACGGCAGATTCAAAACTCGAATCAAAACTAGAGGCTAAAGATCAAAGTTCATCTTCTCAGGATAAAAATGAGCACCAAATCGCTGGCGAACCTGTATTTAAAAAGCGTCGTCGACGTCGAAGATCCGGCTCAGATGGAGTAACTCCTGGCGAAAGTGTTGAAGAAGACGGCGTAGTGACTGTTGTTAAAGTTCGAGAATCTAGACCACAGCAAGAGCGACCGAAAGAGCGAAAGAGTTTTGAGCGCCGAGACCGTAGAGAGCGGTTCCGAGAAAGAGATAGAGGCCGAGATCGTGGCCGATATGGCGACTATAAAGAAAATAGACGCCGCGGAACAATTCTCACCGACGCAGAATTTTTAGCTCGTCGCGAATCTGTCAATCGCGAGATGCTGGTTAGACAGACTGGCGATCGCACCCAAATCGCCATACTTGAAGATAATGTTTTGGTCGAGCATTATGTAAACAGAAGTAGCAATATTTCTTATGTAGGAAATGTTTACCTCGGCAAAGTTCAGAATGTTCTTCCATCAATGGAAGCGGCTTTCGTAGATATCGGCAAGGGAAGAAATGCAGTTCTGTATGCCGGTGAAGTTAATTGGGATGAATCTGGGCTATCCGATAATAAAGAGCGAAAAATTGAAAGAGTTTTAAAAACTGGTCAATCTGTTTTAGTCCAGGTTACGAAAGATCCAATTGGACAGAAAGGCGCTCGCTTAACTAGCCAGATTTCCCTTCCAGGAAGATATCTAGTTTATGTACCTGGCGGTGGGATGAGCGGAATTTCTAGGCGTCTTCCCGATAGCGAACGAAACCGTCTAAAAGATGTATTAAAAGATTTAATTACTGATGAAGAGGGCGTAATTGTTCGAACGGCAGCCGAAGGCGCATCCGAAGAAGAACTAACCAGAGATGTCGTTAGATTAAAAGCGCAATGGGACGATATTAAGAAGAAGTCAGAAAATTCTTCAACAAAGGCTCCTTCACTTCTTTATGGCGAACCAGATATGACCATTAGGGTTATCCGAGATATTTTTAATGAAGATTTTCGAAAGATGACCGTTCAAGGAGTCGACGCCTGGGAAGACATTCATAACTACCTTGGCCATATAGCTCCAGAATTGATGAGTAAAGTTGAAAAATGGACTGGCACTAAAGATGTATTTACGGAAAACCGTGTTGATGAACAGCTTGCTAAAGCCTTAGACCGAAAAGTATTTCTCCCATCAGGTGGTTCACTCGTCATTGATAGAACTGAAGCAATGGTCGTAATTGACGTTAACACCGGTAAATTTATCGGCAAGGGTGGAAATCTTGAAGAAACAGTAACTAAGAATAATTTAGAAGCTGCGGAAGAGATTGCGCGTCAACTAAGACTTCGAGACTTAGGTGGAATTATCGTCATCGACTTTATCGATATGGTTTTGGAATCTAACCGTGAACAGGTCTTGCGAAGATTGGTTGAATGCTTAGGTAGAGATCGCACTAAGCATCAAGTTGCTGAAGTTACCTCTCTTGGGCTAGTTCAAATGACAAGAAAGAGAGTGGGACAGGGCTTGATTGAGGCATTCTCCACAACTTGTGATCATTGTGGTGGTCGAGGAATTCACGTCCATATGGAACCTGTAGATAAGAAGAAATTAGACCGTGAGATAACACCAATTATTGAATCTGAAACCGAAGCGAACGATGAATTGGAAACTCCCGATTCAAATCCTGAGCCGACTCCAGATTCAAAAGAGGAGAGCGAAGATGCTCGCCCTAGGTTTGGCAGGAGACGAAGGCGGGCTGCTTCATCTGGGGTTCTTACGCCTAAATCATGAACTCAGTTTGACCCTAGTAACCATCAATCTCTAACCTAGGCCCCTACTTTGATTGGAAGGAAACCGTGTACGCGATTGTGAAAGCTGGCGGACGCCAGGAGAAAGTTGCGGTAGGCGATACCGTATTTGTCGATCGCATCGACGCCGCTCCCGGCTCTACTGTCACTTTCCCTGCTGTACTCGTTGTTGATGGTGAATCAGTTACCTCTGATCCGAAAGTACTTTCGGGTGTGAAGGTGACCGGTGAGATCATCTCTGAAGTTAAAGGTCCGAAGATAAACATTCTTCGCTATAAGGCAAAGACTGGCTATCGTCGTAGGCAAGGTTTTCGTTCCAAGAACACGCGAGTGAAAATTACCGCGATTAATGGCGTAAGGAGCTGAGATGGCATCCAAAAAAGGCGTATCGTCTACACGAAACGGTCGTGATTCGAATCCACAATATCTTGGCATTAAGAGATTCGGTGGCCAGGTCGTAAACAGCGGCGAGATTTTGGTACGTCAACGCGGTACTAAGTTCCACCCAGGTAAGAATGTAGGAATTGGCAAAGATGACACTCTCTTTGCACTTGCTGCTGGCGCGGTTGAGTTTTCAAGCGCACGTGGTCGACGCGTTGTAAATATCGTTCCGGCTTCATAAAAAAACGGGCTTTTAAAAACGGGTCCGTATCAACGGGCCCGTTTTCGCTTTTCTAAGGAGGGAGCGCCATGGCTACATTTGTAGACCGCGTAACTCTCCATGCCGCCGCAGGAAAAGGTGGCGATGGCTGCGTTTCCGTACATCGTGAAAAGTTTGTGCCCCTCGGAGGTCCTGATGGTGGCAGTGGCGGCAGAGGTGGCGACGTAATACTTGTTGTCGACCCTGGCGTGACAACTCTTTTGGATTTTCATCATTCACCACATCGCAACGCAACATCAGGTCGACAAGGCTATGGCTCCATGAAGAATGGACCAGACGGCGAAGATTTAATTCTGGGAGTCCCAAATGGAACTGTGGTGCTCACTAAAGAAGGAAAAGTTTTGGCTGATTTAGTTGGAACTGGCTCAAGGTTTGTTGCAGCTCGCGGCGGGCAAGGTGGTTTGGGTAATGCAGCTCTTGCCTCATCGCGCAGACGCGCACCGGGATTTGCACTTCTAGGTGAACCAGGAGAGAAACGAACATTAATTTTGGAATTGAAATCGGTTGCGGATATTGGGTTAATTGGTTTCCCAAGCGCTGGCAAATCTTCGTTAATCTCTGCAATTTCAGCAGCGCGCCCGAAAATAGCTGACTATCCATTTACGACATTGGCGCCAAATCTGGGAGTAGTTCAAGCAGGCGAATCGCGATTTACAGTTGCTGATGTCCCAGGACTTATTCCTGGTGCTTCAACTGGAAAGGGCTTGGGCTTGGAGTTTCTTCGCCATATTGAGCGTTGTGCTGCTTTAGTACATGTTTTGGATTGTGGAGCGCTTGAGAGCGACCGAGATCCAATCAAAGATTTCGAAATTATCGAGAATGAATTGAAAAATTATTCCGCTGATTTAAGTGACCGCCCAAGATTAATTGCTCTCAATAAAATCGATTTACCAGATGGTAAGGCTATAGCGGATATGGTTGAGGCTGAATTTAAAGCACGCGGATATCAGGTATTTCAAGTCTCTGCGGTAGCGCGACTTGGTTTATCGGAACTTCTCTTCGCGATGGCAAAAACTGTAAATGAGTATCGCGCGGCACAGGCGCATGACGAGAAAGCAAGAATTGTTTTAAGACCGACGCCCGTTGACGATCGCGGATTTGAAGTTCTGGTAAACGAGGATGGAACATTCACCGTTTTAGGCACAAAACCAGAGCGCTGGGTACATCAAACTAATTTCTCAAATGCGGAAGCAATTGGCTATCTTGCAGATCGCTTAGCCAGCCTCGGAGTTGAGAAAGAACTTTTCAAAAAAGGTGCGAAAGCGGGTGACGAAGTTCGTATCGGAGCTGGTGATGATGCCGTGATCTTTGATTGGGAGCCAACAATTGAAGCTGGTGCTGAACTTCTGGCTGGCCCAAGAGGTGATGATCTTCGAATTCCTCGCGGTTGGGAAAAATTCGACGAAGAGGCAATTGATCAACTTGATGACGAGGAACTGGCTCTGCAATGGGAAAATCAAGTTGCCAATCCGACATCACCAGTAATCGAAGGCGAGAATCGATGAGCGAGAGATTCAATAAACTGCAACGAGTAGTTATAAAGATTGGCTCATCGTCATTGACCGGAGCAAATGCCGAAAACTTAAGTCCAGTTGCCGTTGACACTTTAGTCGACTCAGTAGCCACTCTTAGAAAAAGAGATATTGACGTAGTAATAGTTTCATCAGGAGCAATCGCGGCTGGCATTTCACCTCTGGGCCTTTCAGCTAGACCAAAAGATTTAGCAACGCAGCAGGCAGCCGCTGCGGTGGGACAAGGTCTACTTATTCATCGTTATACAGAATCGCTGGCGCGCCATTCACTTATTGGCTCTCAAGTACTTATAACAATTGAAGACATCGTTCGCAGATCTCACTATCGAAATGTTAAACAGACTTTAGATAGATTATTACAACTTGGAGTTGTGCCGGTGATAAATGAAAATGATTCAGTAGGAACTCAAGAGATTAGATTTGGTGATAACGATCGGATTGCAGCTCTAATTTCCCACTTGGTTGGCGCGGATCTACTATTGATTATTACAGATGTCGATGGTTTGTATGATGCGGCGCCGAAAGAAGAGGGCGCAAAATTGATTCGCGAAGTCACAGATTTTGAATCGATTGCCAATATTCGAATTGGCTCTAATTCACGTATTGGTAGCGGGGGAATGGCTTCGAAGATAGAAGCCGCGAGAATTGCCAGCGTTGGTGGAATCTCAACAGTAATGACATCTCTACCTAATGCCGCCAAAGCGTTGCAAGGAGAGAATGTAGGAACATTTTTCAAGGGCTCAAGCAAGAAACAACCCTCCAGATTACTTTGGTTAGCTCACGCATCAACAATTAGTGGACAATTACATATTGATCAAGGAGCGGCTACAGCACTGCGCGAAAAAGGAGTTTCACTTTTGGCAGCGGGCGTTACCAAAGTGCTAGGTGATTTTAATGCTGGTGACGCGATCGAAATCGTTGCGCCTAATGGAGAGATAATTGCTCGCGGACTGGTTGGGTTTGACTCTTCTGAAATTCCACAGATGCTTGGTAAGACAACTCGAGTTCTTAAGGAAGAATTCGGAGCCGAATTCGAACGAGAACTGGTCCATCGAGATGATCTGGTGATGTTATGAGTAATGATTTATTGATTAAGGAATTAGCAAACAAAGCCCGGATTGCCTCTTCTACTCTACGAGGTAGCAGTATCGAATCCCGAAGAGCGGCAATTCACTCGATTGCTAAAGCCATTGAAAATAATGTGAGTGAAATTTTGGCTGCTAATAACGAGGATATGAATAGAGAGAGGTCTGCGGGTCTTTCGGAGAGTCTTCTCGACAGGTTGGAATTAACTGAAAAAAGAATTTTGGGAATTGTAGAGAGCAATCGAAAGGTTGCATCCCTTCCCGATCCATTAGGGCGAATTTTGAAGTCTGGCATTTTGCCAAATGGACTAAAGCAAAATTTAGTTACGGTTCCATTTGGAGTCGTCGGTATGATCTATGAAGCTCGCCCAAATGTGACGGTAGACGCTTCAGTCATCTTGTTAATGTCAGGAAATGCGGCGCTACTCCGAGGATCTTCTACGGCACGTCGAAGTAACGAGATACTTGTACAGATAATGAAGAGTGCGTTAGCCGCTACCGAAATTTCACCAGAAGTAATTCAATTAATACCCTCAGATGATAGAGATACCGTGAGAGCGTTACTGCATGCAAGGGGAAACGTTGATTTAGTAATTCCACGAGGTTCCGCATCGCTCATAAGGACTGTAGTCGATGAAGCGCTCGTGCCCACAATTGAAACTGGCGCCGGCGTATGCCACGTATATGTTGATAAGTACGCTGATTTAGAGATGGCAATTCCAATAATTGTAAATTCCAAGACTCATCGTCCATCTGTTTGCAATGCTGCCGAGACTCTTCTTGTTCACTCAGCTATCTCAGATAACTTCTTACCAAAAGCATTAAGCGAGTTAAGTTCCAGGGGCGTGAAGTTGAACTGCGATCTACAATCTTTGGAAATTGCAAGAAAAAATGGGATTACGGCCAACCCTGCTACCAGTGAATCATGGGGAACTGAATACGGAACACTCGAGATGAATATTGCGGTTGTCTCAGATGTTGATGAAGCTATTGAACATATAAGGACATTTGGAACTCAGCATACTGAGGCAATTGTTTCCGAGAATGAACCCACAATAGAGAGATTCATCGCGCTATCGGATTGTGCTGCGGTTATGGTAAATACTTCGACTCGATTCACAGATGGTGAAGAGATGGGTTTTGGAGCCGAAATCGGAATTTCAAACCAGAAACTTCATGCTCGCGGTCCAATGGGTTTAGAAGCGATGACCACCACAACTTGGATTGTGAGAGGTGAAGGCCAAATCCGAGAATGATTCGGTTTAGGTAAGGTAATCCCATGATTTCTCGTGAAGATGTTGCCAATCTGGCTAAATTGGCTCGGATAGATATGTCAGACGATGAGTTAGACCATCTTGCAAGTGAGTTATCGGTAATACTGGATGCAGTCGCAAGAGTTCAAGAAGTAGCAAATTCAGATGTACCTCCAACTTCGCATCCAATTCCTATGACCAATGTTTTTCGAATCGATGAAAATCGACCCAGCCTTTCGCCAGAAGACGCGCTATCTGGCGCCCCAGCAAGCGAAGGTCAGCGATTTAAAGTTCCTCAGATATTGGGTGAAGAGTGATTGTAAATAAAAGTGCGATTGAAATGTCGCAATTACTAAAAGATGGAGAAATCTCATCGGTTGATTTAACAAAAGCTCACCTTGAGAGAATTGATGAAGTTGATGGACAAGTAAAAGCATTTCTATATGTGGATCGCGAAGGTGCGCTAGCTCAAGCACAACTAGTTGATACAAAACGTAAATCTGGCGAGAAGTTATCTCCGTTAGCTGGCGTACCGCTAGCCCTAAAGGATGTAATGACGCAACGTGGGATACCTACAACTTGTGGCTCAAAGATGCTTGAAGGTTGGCGGCCGCCGTATGACTCGACTGTAGTGACAAGACTTAGATCATCAGATGTAGTAATACTGGGAAAGACAAATTGTGATGAATTCGCGATGGGTTCCTCTACTGAAAATTCTGCATATTTTCCGACTCGAAATCCATGGGATTTAAATCGAATTCCCGGTGGCTCGGGCGGCGGATCTTCAGCATCTTTAGCTGCTTATGAAGCTCCATTAGCAATTGGCACAGATACTGGCGGATCTATTCGACAACCAGCTGCCGTAACTGGAACCGTTGGAGTCAAACCAACTTATGGCGGAGTATCTCGATATGGGTTAGTCGCTTTCTCATCTTCACTTGATCAAGCCGGACCTTGCGCGAGAACCGTTCTAGATGCTGCGTACCTTCACGAAGCTATCGCCGGATACGACCCGTTAGATTCAACTTCAATTAACGCACCCGTCCCACCAATTGTTGCTGCTGCAAAAGATGGAAATGTAAAGGGAATGAAGATTGGTGTAATCAAGGAACTACAAGGTGATGGATATCAACCTGGCGTACTTAAACTTTTCAATCAATCGCTCGAAGAATTAGCAAATCTTGGCGCAGAAATTGTTGAAGTATCCTGCAAATATTTTGATTACGCATTAGCAGCCTATTATCTAATAGCACCGAGTGAGTGCTCTTCCAACCTAGCTAGATTTGATGCGATGCGATACGGCCTTCGAATCGGTGAGGGTTCCGCAGAATCAGTAATGAACTCAACTAGAGCTGCCGGTTTTGGCAAAGAAGTAAAGCGAAGAATTATTCTGGGAACTTATGCCTTATCCAGTGGCTACTACGACGCCTATTACGGAAGCGCCCAGAAAGTACGCACGCTAATTTCCCAAGATTTCAAAGCGGCATTTGAGAAAGCAGATGTATTAGTTTCACCGACAGCGCCTACCACCGCCTTCAAAATTGGTGAGAAATCAAATGATCCAATCGCTATGTATTTAAATGACATCGCCACAATTCCTACAAACTTAGCTGGCGTTTGCGGAATGTCGTTGCCATCGGGTTTAGCAGAAGAAGATGGATTGCCTGCCGGATTTCAAATAATGGCAGGTGCAATGAAAGATGATCGACTTTATAAAGTTGGCGCAGCTTTGGAGAACGCCCTTGTTAAAAAATGGGGCGGCGGTATTCTCGAACAGGCTCCGAGATTAGGCATAAAGTAATGGGCTTTACTTACGAAACTTTACTTACAAAATATGAGCCTGTTTTAGGTTTGGAAGTTCACGTTGAATTAGGGACTAAATCAAAGATGTTCTGCGGTTGCAGCACTGTCTTTGGTGCCGAACCAAATACTCAAACGTGTCCGGTCTGCTTAGGTCTTCCCGGATCACTTCCTGTTGTTAATGAAAAAGCAATTGAATACACCATCGCTATAGGCCTGGCTTTAAACTGCACAATCGCTCCGTATTCAAGATTCGCCCGAAAGAATTACTTCTATCCCGATATGCCTAAGAATTTTCAGACCTCTCAATATGACGAACCGATATGTTCCAATGGATTCCTTGATATTTCTATCGAAACAGATGCAGGAACCAAAGATTTTCGAATTGAAATCGAGCGAGTGCATATGGAAGAGGACACTGGAAAGTCATTACATATGGGAGGAGCGACAGGCCGAATACATGGTGCTGACTACTCACTTTTAGATTACAACCGTGCCGGTATTCCGTTAGTGGAAATTGTTACGAAGCCAATCGTTGGTACCGGAAAATATGCTCCAGAGGTTGCTAGAGCCTATGTGGCAGAACTAAGAGATATTTTAAGAGCACTCGGCGTAAGTGATGTGAAAATGGAGCAAGGCTCACTTCGTTGCGACGCGAACGTATCTCTGCGCCCAATAGGTGAGAGCAAATTTGGTACGCGCAGTGAAACCAAGAACGTAAATTCGCTTAGAAGTGTTGAACGCGCAGTAAGAAGTGAGATGTTACGACATGGATCGCTTTTGGATGAAGGAAGGCGAGTCATTCAAGAGACGCGACATTTTCATGAAAATACTGGCGAGACTACTGCTGGGCGATCGAAAGAGCAGGCTGAGGATTATCGTTATTTCCCAGAACCTGATCTGGCTCCAGTTACACCAAGTAAAGATTTCATCGAAAAGATACGTTCTTCACTACCTGAAAAACCCTCGACTAGAAGAAAGCGTCTTCAGGAGAATTGGCAGGTCCCAGATAAAGAGATGGCTGCCATGATTAACGCAGATGTTTTAGATCTTGTCGCTGCCACAGTTGAACTTGGCGCAGATCCCACGAGAGCGCGTGGCTGGTGGTTAGGTGAAATTGCACGCTTAGCTAATGAGCGAGAAGTCTCAGCCGGTGAATTACCAATCACCCCCAAAGATGTATCTGAAATTGTTCAGTTAATTGATTCTGGTGAATTAACTGACAAGTTAGCTCGACAAGTTGTCGAGGGTGTAATTAATGGCGAAGGAAGGCCGAAAGAAATCATTGCAAACCGCGGTATTAAGGTTGTTAGTGACGATTCAGCGCTGTTATCCGCAATTGAAAAGGCAATTGCCGCCCAACCGGATATTGCTGAGAAAGTCCGGGGAGGACATATTCCGGCTGCTGGCGCGCTGATTGGCGCTGTTATGAAAGAGACCAAAGGTCAGGCGGATGCCGCTAAAGTTAGGGAATTGTTACTAAGACATTTGGGACAAGGCTAGTTGAGAACAACTACCTTTAAGTTCTGAAATGGAAAAGGAATTATGGCTCGCAATCCGATGAAACCAAGGTCTTACCTTGTTACGGACGGACTTGAACGCGCCCCAGCGCGCGGCATGTTGCGCGCTGTTGGAATGAAAGACGAAGATTTTGAAAAGCCTCAAATTGGGATTGCTTCATCTTGGAATGAAGTAACTCCATGCAATCTCTCACTTGATCGACTCGCCAAAGCTTCAAAGAAGGGCGTTATTGAAGCCGGTGGCTTCCCTATGCAATTCGGCACCATCTCAATCTCGGATGGAATTTCTATGGGACATGAAGGAATGCATTTCTCGTTAGTTTCGCGAGAGGTTATTGCCGATTCTGTTGAGACCGTTATGGAAGCAGAACGCCTAGATGGCATGGTGACATTTGCAGGATGCGACAAATCACTTCCTGGAATGATGATGGCCGCTGCCCGGATAAATGTTGCGAGCGTTTTTGTGTACGCGGGATCGATCATGCCGGGCAAAGTAGATGGCCGAGATGTGACGATTATCGATGCTTTTGAAGCAGTTGGAGCTTGCGCGCGTGGGCTAATTAGCGAAGCGGAAGTCGAAAAAATCGAACGAGCGATTTGTCCGGGTGAAGGCGCGTGCGGCGGCATGTACACCGCTAACACCATGGCATCTATTGGAGAAGCTTTAGGACTTTCACTTCCTGGCTCAGCTTCGCCACCATCTATTGATCGCCGCAGAGATGATTATGCAATCAAGTCAGGCGCTGCGGTCGTTGAACTTATTCGAAAGGGAATTCGCACTCGAGATATTCTCACTAAGAAAGCATTTGAGAATGCGATAACTATTCTTATGGCTCTCGGAGGTTCGACCAACGCGGTTTTGCACCTTCTAGCAATTGCCCATGAAGCTAGAGTTGATTTAACGCTCGAGGACTTTCATAGAGTCGGCTCAAAGGTTCCTTTGCTGGGTGATCTCAAGCCCTTTGGTAAATATGTGATGAACGATGTCGACAAAGTTGGCGGCGTTCCTGTAGTTCTTAAATCCCTTTTAGATGCAGGTTTGATTCATGGGGATTGCCTAACTGTGACCGGAAAAACTATGGCGGAAAATCTCTCTCAGATTAAACCTCCAGATCCCGATGGCGAAATTCTAAAAGCTACTAAGAGCGCGCTCTCATTAAGCGGTGGCATAACTATTCTTGGCGGATCGCTAGCGCCAGAAGGTGCTGTCACAAAAGTTGCCGGAGTTGGCGTAGATATCTTTGAAGGACCAGCTCGCGTGTTTGATCGCGAACAGGGCGCAATGGACGCATTAGAAAATGGAACTATCCAATCTGGTGATGTGGTTGTGATTCGATATGAAGGTCCTAAAGGTGGGCCGGGAATGCGCGAGATGTTAATGATCACTGGTGCAATTAAAGGAGCCGGACTTGGAAAGTCAGTTCTATTGCTAACCGATGGAAGATTTTCAGGTGGCACAACTGGGTTATGCGTTGGTCATATTGCACCGGAAGCAGTCGATGGCGGTCCCATCGCACTAGTGAAAGATGGGGATCGAATACGTATCGATATTATTAATCGAAAACTTGATCTCTTAGTTGATGAATCAGAATTAGCAAAACGTCGAAGTAGCTTTAAACCATTGCCCGGTCGCTATGACTACGGGGTCCTCTCCAAATATGTGAAATTGGTTGGTTCGGCCTCGCGCGGGGCGGTCTGCGACTAATTCCACATCCTGAGATAGGTATCTCAGGGGTTGACTATCGCTAATTAGACGCGGAATAATGCTCGTATGACAACGAAGACATCTTCACTTTCAGTGGTGGTGATTCGTTGCGCGTGATCTAATCCAAAGATCACGCGCACCCTCAGGAAACTGAGGGTTTTTGCATTAGTGGGGCAAATAAGGCGATACCAGAAAAAAGGCGATACCAGAAAAAAGGCGATACCAGAAAAAAGGCGATACCAGAAAGGAGTCGGAGATGAGCGAACAGATCACCGGTGCGCAATCACTAGTTAAATCACTGGAAAGTGCCGGAGTTGAAGTTATGTTCGGTATTCCTGGCGGCGCAATCCTTCCTGCATACGATCCAATCTTTGACTCCAAAATCAGACACATTCTGGTCAGACACGAGCAAGGTGCCGGGCATGCGGCAACTGGATATGCCCAAGTAACTGGAAAAGTTGGAGTTTGTATTGCGACCTCCGGTCCAGGCGCCACAAATCTTGTAACGCCACTTGCGGACGCGCATATGGATTCCGTACCAATGGTCGCAATCACTGGCCAGGTTCCTGGACCGGCAATTGGAACTGATGCTTTTCAAGAAGCGGATATACGCGGCGTTACGATGCCAGTCACAAAACATAATTATTTGGTCACCGATCCAAATGAGATTCCAAGAGCTATCTCAGAAGCTTTCTATATCGCTAGATCCGGTAGGCCAGGACCAGTATTAGTTGATATTGCCAAAGATGCGCTGCAAAAGATGACTGGTTTTAATTATCCAAAGCGGCCCGAACTTCGCGGCTATCGTCCACAAATTGAACCAAACGATCAAGCTATCCGTGATGCTGCAGCTCTTATTGCACAATCTGCAAAACCAGTTTTCTATATTGGTGGCGGAGTTATAAAAGCAAATGCCGCTAGCGATTTACTAAAACTTGCTGAATTAGTTGGCGCGCCAGTTGTGACTACATTGATGGCTCGCGGTGCATTTCCAGATAGCCATCGCCAACATCTAGGAATGCCAGGCATGCATGGCACCGTGGCGGCCGTAACAGCTCTTCAGAAATCTGATTTATTAATCACTCTAGGTGCTCGATTTGATGACCGCGTAACTGGAAAACTAAGCACTTTCGCCGTAAATGCAAAAATTATTCATGCCGATATTGATCCAGCGGAAATTGGTAAGAATCGTTACGCGGATGTACCAATCATCGGGGATCTCGGCCCAACGATACGAGCACTAATTCCTGCGGTAGCTGCGGAGTTTAAGAAGAAGCAACCTGATTATTCGATTTGGTGGCGCCAGATGGATTCACTTCGTTCCACCTATCCACTTGGCTATAACGAACCAGAAGATGGCTCCCTTTCCCCTCAATATGTAATTGAGCGAATCGGAGCAATAACGGGTCCTGATGCGGTCTATGTAGCTGGAGTCGGACAACACCAGATGTGGGCGTCGCAATTTATTAAATATGAAAAACCACGCACCTGGCTCAACTCTGGCGGTTTGGGAACCATGGGATATGCCGTTCCAGCTGCAATGGGTGCCAAAGTTGGCGCACCCGACACACCAGTTTGGGCGATAGATGGTGACGGCTGTTTCCAGATGACAAATCAAGAGTTAGTAACTTGTTCTTTAAATAACATCCCGATCAAAGTTGCCATCATTAATAATGAAAGTTTAGGAATGGTTCGTCAGTGGCAATCCCTTTTCTATCAAGGTAGATATTCAAATACCGATCTGCATTCAAAGCGCATTCCTGACTTTGCAAAATTAGCGGAAGCTATGGGTTGCGTAGGACTTCGTTGCGAAAGTAAAGGTGATGTCGACAAGATCATCAAGGAAGCCAATGCAATAAATGACGCACCGGTCGTAGTTGACTTCAACGTTCATCGCGATGCCATGGTTTGGCCGATGGTTGCTGCTGGCACTTCAAATGATGACATCATGATTGCGCGAGAGCTAGCGCCAGACTGGGATTCACAGGAGTTATAAATGGCACAACACACTCTCTCTGTTCTCGTTGAAAATAGCCCAGGCGTACTTGCTCGCGTTGCAGGATTGTTTTCCCGTCGCGGTTACAACATTGATTCTCTAGCGGTCGGACCAACGGAGGATCCAAAGGTTTCGCGTATGACTATTGTTTTGAATTTAGAGGGTCACGCTCTTGATCAAGTTAGCGCCCAATTATTTAAATTAGTGAACGTAATTGGAATTCAAGAGATGAAAGATTCAGATACTCGCCAGCGCGAACTAGCATTCGTGAAAATTGCAGCCGAGCGTGGCAAGTTAGAGCCTTTGCTCGCCGGATATCAAGCAGAAATTGTCGAAGAAAAATCCGGCACCTCGATTGTTCAAGTGGTCGCCAACAATAAGGATTTAGTCGCTCTTTTGAAGAGACTAGAATCTCTAGGTATCAAGGAATTGGTGCAATCTGGAGCAATTGCAATTGAATTGGGTAGCCAAACATTGGTCGAGCAGACTGCGCTAGAGACTGGACTAGCAAGCTCGGACACCCAATCTCAATTAGAGGATTATCAGAACTAAATCGAAACCAAATAGAAGAAACAACTAGAAGAAAGAAGGAGCGAAGATGGCAACCATCTACCATGACGAGGATGCGGATCTATCTGTAATCCAAGGAAGGAAAGTGGCCGTCATAGGCTATGGATCTCAAGGTCATGCGCACGCGCTGAATTTGCGTGACAGTGGAGTAGATGTTCGCGTTGGCTTAGCCGAGGGCTCTAAATCTCGAGCGAAAGCAGAGCAAGAAGGTCTTCGCGTTGTTTCGGTTGCAGATGCAGTTAAGGAAGCTACGGTAATAATGCTTCTTGCGCCTGATCACAAGCAGCGCCACATCTACAAGGAATCAATTGAACCTAATCTAAAAGCTGGCGACGCTCTCTTCTTCGGCCATGGTTTCAATATCCGATTTGGTTACATCAAACCGCCCGCGAATGTAGATGTTTGTATGGTTGCACCGAAGGGGCCAGGCCATTTGGTACGCCGTGAGTTTGTAGCAGGAAGAGGCGTGCCTGACATTGTGGCCGTTGAGCAAGATGCAACTGGAAAGGCATGGCCATTAACTCTTTCTTACGCAAAAGCAATGGGTGGACTTCGCGCTGGCGCTATCCTCACAACATTTACTGAAGAGACTGAAACAGATCTTTTCGGCGAGCAATCTGTACTTTGTGGCGGTGCTTCACAATTGGTTATGTATGGTTTTGAGACTTTGATTGAAGCTGGATATCAACCTGAAGTTGCTTATTTCGAATGTCTCCATGAGCTTAAATTAATTGTTGATTTGATGTACGAAGGTGGAATTGCTAAACAGCGTTGGTCAGTATCGGATACAGCTGAATATGGAGATTATGTTTCCGGACCGCGAGTTATCGACCCACGCGTCAAAGAGAATATGAAGACCGTGTTAGCGGAAATTCAGAGCGGTGCTTTTGCGAGGAGATTCATCGACGATCAAGATGCCGGAGCCCCAGAATTCAAAGCGCTTCGAGCAAAAGGTGAAAATCATCCAATTGAAAAAGTTGGACGAGAACTTCGTTCAATGATGTCTTGGGTTAAAGCAAAGGATGATTATCGAGAGGGCTCTGCTGCGCGTGAGTAAACCAGTTGTTTTAATAGCAGAGGAATTGAGTCCGGCCACACTCAGTGCCCTTGGTCCTGATTTCGAAATTCGCAATTGCGATGGTTCTGATCGGGAACAACTCTTAGGCGAACTCAAACGTGGAGTTGATGCTGTCCTAATTAGATCTGCTACCAAGATGGATAGTGAGGCGATAAGTGTTGCCAAGGGTTTGAAAGTCATTGCACGTGCTGGCGTTGGACTTGATAACGTCGATATTCCAGCTGCAACAACTGCCGGCGTTATGGTTGTAAACGCGCCCACCTCAAATATCGTAAGCGCTGCGGAACTAGCGATTGCTCTGCTTCTCGCATCGGCAAGAAATATTGCACCAGCTTTTGCAACATTAAAAAAAGGTAAATGGGCTCGTTCTAAATACACAGGTGCTGAACTCTTTGAAAAAACCCTCGGCATCGTAGGTTTTGGAAGAATCGGCCAATTGGTGGCGCATCGCATGCAGGGATTCGGCATGAATGTCATTGCATACGATCCATATCTTCAACCAGCCAGGGCTGCACAACTCGGAGTGGATTTAGTATCGCTCGACGATCTCTTAGCCAAATCGGACTTTATAACCATTCACCTTCCAAAGACTAAAGAGACTGCTAACTTGATTGGTGTTGAGGCGCTAAAGAAAGTTAAGCCGACAGTGCGAATAATCAATGCGGCCAGAGGTGGCGTATTGGATGAGAATGCACTTTTCGAAGCGCTTAAAGAAAATAGAGTCGCTGGCGCGGGCCTTGATGTTTTCGCAACTGAACCATGTATCGATTCGCCGCTCTTTACTTTAGAGAATGTAGTTGCAACGCCTCATCTGGGAGCATCAACAGATGAAGCGCAAGAGCGCGCGGGCATCGCTGTTGCAGAATCTGTTAGAAAAGCGTTAGCAGGCGAACTTGTCCCAGATGCTGTAAATGTTAAAGGCGGAATAATTCACGAAGAGATTAGACCTGCGCTCCCACTAGTTGAGAAATTGGCTCAAATTGCCACAGCGCTAATTGATGAGTTACCTGTGGCTATTGAAGTTCTGGTAAAAGGTGAAATAAGCGCGCATGATTGCTCTGTTCTTGCTTCATCTGCTTTGAAGGGTGCACTAGCAGCGACAGGTGCCGAGGATGTTACTTATGTCAACGCACCTGGTTTGGCGCAGGAACGCGGATTAACCTCAAACGTAATCACAGATCCAGTAAGTCCCGAGTATCGAAATGCGATTGAAATTCGAGCAGCATTTAGTAATGGCGCACATATCTCTGTCGAAGGTACCTTGATGGGCATTAGACAAGTTGAGAAGATTATTGCGATTGACAAATTTGATTTAGATTTGCAACCAGCCGATTATTTACTTTTCTTGCGATACACAGATCGACCAGGCGTCGTAGGAATTGTCGGCGATACTCTTGGAAAAGCCGGAATCAACATCGCAAGCATGCAGGTAGCGCGAAGTTCAGCTGGCGGAGATGCCTTGATGGCAATCACAATCGACTCTGCGGTCGCCAAAGATTTAGTCAAGAATGTCGGCGATGCTACAAAAGCAAATCTAGCCAGAACGGTCACACTAAGGTCATGAGTAAATTTAAATTAGCAGTCATAGGTGGCGATGGAATCGGCCCTGAAGTTGTCGCTGAAGGTTTACGAGTTCTCGATAAGGTCAGTGAAAAATACAAACTTACTTTTGAACGGAAAGAGTTTGCATTAGGAGCCAAGTTCTGGCACGAAACCGGGGAAACGCTCCCAGACTCTGTTCTCACTGAACTAACTAAATTTGACGCAATTCTCTTGGGTGCGGTTGGGGATCCATCTGTTCCAAGTGGTGTTCTAGAGCGTGGTTTACTTTTGAAATTACGTTTTGCCTTTGATCACTATATTAATCTTCGCCCGGCAAGACTTTATCCAGGTGTGACTGGGCCGCTATCCACCAAATCACCGATTGATTTTATTGTTGTTCGTGAGGGCACAGAGGGTCCTTATGTTGGCGCAGGCGGCGTTCTTGCAGAAGGTACATCCTCTGAAATTGCTACCGAGGAGAGTTTGAATACTCGACGGGGCGCTGAAAGAGTGATTCGTTACGCTTTCAATAAAGCAATGAGTCGTCCACGCAAGCAACTAACTCTGGTACATAAAAATAACGTTCTCATGCGCGCTGGTGGACTCTGGACTCGCACATTCAATGAGGTCGCGAAAGATTTTCCGCAGATAAAGACCGACTACCTCCACGTCGATGCGGCATCCATGTTCTTTGTTACAAATCCGGATCGGTTTGATGTCGTCGTAACTGATAACTTGTTTGGAGACATATTGACCGATATCGCAGCTGCAATTTGCGGGGGTATTGGATTGGCCGCATCTGGAAATATAAATCCCGAGGGTAGATTTCCATCTATGTTTGAACCAGTACATGGTTCAGCTCCTGATATTGCAGGGAAAGGAATCGCAGATCCAACCGCAACCGTGATGTCTGTTGCAATGATGTTGCGACATCTTGGTCAAGAGGAAGCAGCCTTAAATGTTGAAGCTGCTGTTGCTGAAGACTTATCAAGTCGTGGCGACAAAAAGCGCAGCACTGCTGAAGTTGGTCAATCGCTTGCAGGGGCAATTACATGAAAATCAAGATAAAGCCAAACCCAAACCCCGTAAAAGACGCAGATCGTGAGCGTTTTGTTGCTGAACCAGGTTTTGGAAAATATTTCACTGATCACATGTTGGTTGCAGAATGGAATCAAAATTCGGGATGGAATGATGCAGAGCTAAAGAGTTACGGCCCAATTTCATTAGACCCAGCAGCCATGGTTTTTCATTATGGGCAAGAGATTTTCGAAGGCATGAAGGCGTATCGCCAACCAGATGGTTCCGTTGCGCTGTTTCGTCCTGATGCTAACGGCGCGCGATTTATGAGAAGTGCTGCCCGGGTAGCTCTTCCAGAGTTGCCGGTTGCCGACTTTGTTAATTGCGTAGAGGAATTAGTTAAGTTGGAATCTAAATGGGTTCCGAGCAAGATTGGCGAATCTTTGTATCTGCGACCATTCATGATTGCCACTGAAGTAGGTCTTGGCGTTCGCCCATCAAATAAAGCCATGTTTTCAATCATCGCCACTCCTGCCGGAGCGTATTTCAATGCGGAAAAAGCGGTCACAGTTTGGATCTCTACTGAATATGTCCGTGCCGCACAAGGAGGAACTGGCGAAGCTAAATGCGGCGGCAATTACGCCGCTTCACTCCTTGCTCAACAAGAAGCGGCAAAGCAAGGTTGCGATCAAGTAGTTTGGCTAGACGCCATTGAGCGGCGCTGGGTTGAAGAGATGGGCGGAATGAATCTTTATTTCGTGCGAGGCCAAGGTAAAGACGCCACAATTTTTACACCTAAATTAACCGGAACTTTATTGCCAGGAATAACTAGAGACTCAATTCTTTCTGTTGCTAAGGATCTTGGCTATAAGACCGAAGAGGGCATGATAAGTATCGAAGAGTGGCGAGATGGCGTTGCTTCTGGAGAAATCTCTGAAATTTTTGCATGTGGAACTGCTGCTGTAATTGCGCCAGTTGGAACTGCCAAGAGCGCAAAGGGAACTTGGATTACTGGAGATGGCAGCCCTGGGAAGATAACCATGCAGATTAGAAATCATCTTTTGGGAATTCAGCATGGAACTATTGCTGATAAACATGGATGGATGAGAAAAGTCTGCTGATGATCTCTGATTCCTTTCACGTTTACGACACAACGCTGCGAGATGGCGCTCAACAAGAGGGATTGAATCTTTCTGTCCACGATAAATTGACCATAGCGCAGCATCTAGACGATCTCGGAGTTGGATTTATCGAAGGTGGATGGCCCGGCGCAAATCCAAAAGATACTGAATTCTTCAAGTTGGCAAAGAGCGAGTTAAAGTTTAAAAATGCAACATTTGTAGCTTTTGGAGCTACGCGACGTCCAAATGTCGCGGCCGCAGATGATGCTTTACTTCGAGCGCTTCAAGATTCTGGCGCTTCGGCAGTGACGCTTGTGGCTAAATCTCATGACCGCCATGTCGAACTAGCGCTAAAAACTTCTCTTGATGAAAACCTAGCCATGATTCGAGACTCGATAAAGTTTTTACGTGACGGTGGACAGCGAGTCTTTCTTGACGCAGAACACTTTTTCGATGGTTATCGCTCAAATCCAAAATATGCGCTTGAAGTAGTCCGGGTTGCCGCTGAAGCTGGCGCTGACGTGGTTGCGCTTTGTGACACAAATGGCGGCATGTTGCCTGATGAGTTATCCCAAGTCGTACATGAAGTTCTAACTAAAAGTTCGGCTCGATTAGGCATTCATTGCCATAATGACACTGGTTGCGCAATCGC
>JAGWYB010000060.1 GCA_018969585.1 Actinomycetales bacterium
TCCTGGACGCCTTGGTCGCACTGGAACTATTTCAACTCCTCATGGCGCCATTCAAACTCCAGCATTCATTCCCGTTGGCACCAAAGCCACAGTGAAGTCAGTCTTGCCAGACTCGGTTTCTGACATTGGTGCGCAAGCCGTTTTGGCAAATGCGTATCACCTTTATCTTCAACCCGGTCCAGATATTTTGGATGACGCAGGCGGCCTTTCGACATTTATGAATTGGAAAAAACCAACATTTACAGATAGTGGTGGATTCCAAGTAATGTCTCTTGGCGTTGGATTCAAAAAAGTCATTGATATGGGTGGTGACTCCTTTAATTCTGATGAAGTTATCGCTGAAAAACGTGAACGTCTGGCCCATGTCGATGATGATGGGGTCACTTTCAAATCTCATCTCGACGGATCAATGCATCGATTTACTCCTGAAATCTCAATGCAGGTACAACACAAAATCGGAGCCGACATCATGTTTGCCTTTGACGAGCTCACGACGCTTCATAACACTCGAAAATATCAAGAGCGATCTCTCGAACGCACTCGGCTCTGGGCGCTTCGTTGTTTAGACGAACACCACAGACTTACCGAAATACGTGCCACAAAGCCCTACCAGGCGCTCTTTGGAGTTTTGCAAGGGGCTCAATATGAAGATTTACGTCGCAAAGCTGCGCGCGACCTTGGCGCGATGGAATCTTCCGGAATTCAATTTGATGGATTTGGTATGGGTGGAGCGCTGGATAAGTCCATGTTGGGAACTATCGTGAGTTGGATGACTGAAGAGCTACCAATCAATAAGCCCCGACACTTGCTAGGGATTGGCGAACCTGCAGATTTATTCGCCGGAGTTGAAAACGGCGCAGACACATTTGATTGCGTCGCACCTACCCGTGAAGCGCGCACCAGCGCCGTCTATTCAAAGACCGGCCGATTCAATGTCTCAAATGGATCATTTAAAAAGGACTTTTCACCCATTGACGAGGAGTGTGGCTGTTATACGTGTAATAACTACAGTCGTGCGTATCTCAACCATCTCTTCCGTGCCAAGGAAATTCTTGGTTCGACTCTTGCGACCATACATAACCTCTTTTTTATCCTGAACCTTGTCGAACAAATGCGCGTTGCAATAAATAAAGGAGAATTTCTAGATTTCAAGAACGAATTCTTAGGGCGATATCAATCAAAAAATGGAGATTAAGAAGCTCCAATTTCTCGATTTTTCACAACAGCAATCACACGATAAGTGATTGGAAGCAGTAGAACTTCAAGCGCAGTTTTATAGAGATATCCGACAACGAGATAGTTTAGAAATTCATCAAAAGTCAAACGCCCTAGTGATGCAATGAATGTAAACACGACAGTGTCGACAAGCTCTCCCACAATGGTCGAACCAATTAATCTGGCCCAGAGCTTCTTTTCATGAGTTCTCTTCTTGATCTGAACTAGAGTCCAGGAATTAGAGAGTTGGCCACAAAGAAAAGCAATAATGCTGGCAAAAACTATCTGCGGAACGAATCCGAGAATCGCTTCAAATGCTCCTTGATTCGGCCATTCTGCTGCCGCGGGTGCGATTTGTACGAGCCAGAATGTGAATCCAGCTAAAGCGCCGAGGCCAAACCCTGTGTAAATCACTCGTCGTGCGGCCCTAAAGCCATAAACCTCGGTTAAGACGTCTCCCAATATGTACGTCAACGGAAAGAGAAAGGCGCCGCCATCAGTTTTGATAAACCCAATATCGATGAACTTGGTCGCGCCAATATTCGAAATCAGTAATAGAGCGCAAAAAATCGCAGCGATGATGGGATAGAGGCTGCGATGATAGAAAGTTGAAATCTGCGAGTCCATTATGAGATTTTACCTTTGCTCCACATTAATTCCGGCAGATTGGTTTCCAATTCGAACAACTGTCGTGAATACCGCGGCCGAGATCACTGTTGCGATGACTCCCCCGATAAGAAATGGGAGTCGCAATCCACCTTTCGCAACAAA
>JAGWYB010000025.1 GCA_018969585.1 Actinomycetales bacterium
GGATGTAAACCGGCGCGATAGAGGCTGTACCAAAGTAAGGCACCTGCTGGAAGGTAAAACCAAGGGCTACGCGCCCGGAATTTTTGGAGCAGAAATGTTGCAATGATTGCAGCAAAAACGCCAGCTCCCCAAGAGATAACAACGCCGGTTGAATACACAACCGCAATAATCAAGATGGCTGCGATGTCATCAATTACAGCAAGAGCTAGGAGAAATGCGCGAAGTCCAGCGCCGGCCTGGGCTCCAATAATGGCCATCAAGCCGACAGCCAATGCGATATCGGTCGCGACTGGAATTGCCCATCCTGATGCTGCGACATCTCCAGCAAAGATCAGATAGATAACCGCGGGAAATGCCATGCCGCCGAGCGCTGCTATAAATGGCGCAAGTGCGCTCTTGAAACTCGAGAGATGTCCCGAAGTAAGTTCGCGCTTAATCTCAAGACCAACTACAAAAAAGAATAAAGTCATAAAGGCATAGTTAATTAACTTGAGGACTGTTAGAGATACGAAAATTCCCGGAACATCAATTTCAAATGAATAATCAAGAATCGAGAAATATTCATCGGCGAGCGAAGTATTAGCAATCACCATTCCCAATAGAGCAGCAATCACAAGGACGATGCCTGATGAGCTCTCGTTCTTTAGAAAGTCGCGTAGCGGATAAATTCGCCGTTTCATGTGCCAACTATGCCAAAGAGGGCTTAGGCTTTATCGCATGTCTCATCTCTTCTCACCTTTGACTTTACGCGGTATCACTATGAAAAACCGCGCTTGGGTAAGCCCGATGTGCCAATACTCAGCTCACGATGGCGTAGCGACGCAATGGCACGATGTTCATATCGGATCTTTTGCAACTGGCGGAGCCGGTCTAATCATTATGGAAGCGACTGGCGTTGTTCCTGAAGGAAGAATTTCAACTCAATGTCTAGGTCTCTGGAATGAAGTGCAAAAAGAGCGTCTAATTCCAATAGTCGATTTTGCGCATTCCATGGGAACAAAGATTGGAATTCAATTGGCGCACGCTGGAAGAAAAGGTTCTTGCTTGCCACCATGGAGTGAGCGACCGATGGCAACAATTGATGAAGGCGGATGGGAATGCGTTGCCCCAAGTGCTATTTCTTTTGGCGGAAAATATCCGACGCCTCGGGCGCTAACGATTTCAGAGATTGATGAGTTGATCATTTCATTTGGGAATGCAGCGAAACGCGCAGTATCGGCTGGATTTGACCTAGTTGAAATTCACGCAGCTCACGGCTATCTGATTCATCAATTCCTATCCCCTATTTCAAATACTCGTACCGATATTTACGGTGGCAATTTCGAAAATCGAACCCGTTTCTTGAAAGAAATTTCTAAATCCGTAAGAGCTCAAATTCCAGATTCGATGCCACTCTTCGTGCGAATCTCGGCATCAGATTGGCTCGATGATGGATGGACTATCGAAGAATCGATTTCAATTTCAAAAGTTTTAAAAGAGCTTGGTGTTGATTTGATTGATGTTTCTTCCGGTGGCACAAGTTCGGGCGCTCCGGTCCCGGTCGGTCCTGGTTATCAGGTGCCATTTTCTGACCGAATCAGAAATGAAGCGAAAATTCCTACAGCTGCCGTGGGGTTGATTACCGAAGCCGCACAAGCTGAAGAGATTATCGCATCCGGCAAAGCCGATGCGGTGATGATGGCAAGAGAGATGCTACGTAACCCGAGATGGCCGTTAGCCGCTGCAAAATTACTAGGTGCTGAAGTTACTTGGCCAGTTCAATTACTTCGAGGCCAGAACTGAGGCCGGGCGTTCGGCAAGAATCTCTCGAACTCTAGGAACGACTTTTGTCGCATAAAGCTCAATAGATTTCATCAATTTTGCTTGAGGCATCGGGCCGTTTGCATATTTGAAATCGAATCGATCAGCGCCCACAGAATCAATTGCGTACGCAATCTTTTGGGCGACAGTTTCCGGGCTGCCAACATAAAGTGAGCCATGGCGAATTTCATTTAGATAATGTTCTTTTGTAGTCGGACCCCAACCGCGTTCTCGACCAATTCGTCCAAACATTGAGTAGTAATGAGGCCACTGCTCTTCAATAGCGCTTTCATCGGTATCGCTGATATGACCCGGTGAATGGATTGAGATAGTCAATTTCTCTTTACCTAGTTCGGCCATCGCCCTGGTGTAAAGATCTGCAAAAGGTTTGAAACGAGCTGGATCTCCGCCAATAATTGCAAGGGCTAGATGTGCGCCGACGCGAGCTGCGCGAACTACCGATTCAGGTGTGCCGCCAACCCCAACTCTTAGCGGGATTGATCCGCGCTCAGTTTTTGGGTAAATCTCTTGATTTGATAGCGGCTCTCGAGTGGTGCCCGCCCAAGTTACTGGTCGCTCCTTTAACGCTTCTGCTAATAGCTGAAGCTTTTCTTCAAAGAGAACTCCGTAATCAGATAGCTCATAACCAAATAACGGAAATGATTCGATAAACGAGCCTCGCCCAGCCGTAATTTCGGCGCGACCATTTGAGAGCGCATCAATTGTGGCAAATCTTTGATAAACCCGAATTGGGTCATCGCTAGATAACACTGTGACGCCCGTGCCTAATCCAATTTTCTTCGTTACGGTCGCTAACCCGGCAAGAACTACATCTGGCGCTGAAACCGCAAAGTCATCTCGGTGATGTTCTCCTACATTGAAATGATCTAAACCTAAAGAATCAGCTAACTCGCCTTGTGCAATTACATTTCTAATTGTTTGGCCGGCGCTGATAAATGCACCAGTCTCATCGTGTTGCATATCGCCAAAAGTGTCGAGACCGAATTGGATCTTCATAGCGGTAACCTACCTTGAGATAGTTGAATCTTCAACTAATACTTATGATGCAACATCTCGGCGGCGGAAGGTCAGGCCCGAGGCCACCGCAGCGACCAATAAGAGGGCGCTGACTCGAATAAGCGCCTCGGTATAGCTAAGTGACTCTGATACGCCTAACGGCGAACCTCCGGCGGCTACCACCCCAAGAAGCGAGCCTGGCATCCAATCAGCCGATGGGCTCCAGGCGATCGAAACTATTGATTCAACAACTAAGAGCCAACCAACGCCGATTGAGATTGAGCTAATCGGCGACCTAAGAATTAAACCAAGGATCATTCCAATCGTTCCATAACCAATTGTTGAGATCAGAACATTTATAAAAGTTTCTAATAACTCAACTCGCGCATCGGCGGTTCGCCAGGCAGCTGTTTCAACTTTTGCTGTTCCAGAGAGAGCAAAAGCGAGCGCAACGCTTGTAATGGCGCTAATGATCACGCTGATTAAAGCGAAGATCGACATCGATAAATATTTGCCAATTAGCAAACGTAAACGCCTTGGTTCTCTTACTAAGAGGTTTCGGAGCGTTCCGTAACTGTATTCCTGGGCGGTCTGGGCGGCGAAAACACAGAGCGCCACCAATCCGAGCAAACCCGATGAGTTGCTAAAACCAATCGTGATTCCAGAAGAGAGCGCAAGTATCTCTCGAGTTATTCGCATGCCTCGTTCAGCATTTCCAGTATCAGAATCAATTAGAAGAAATAACAGCGAAACTATGAGAGCTGTAACCGCGATTACTGCTCCCATGCTCCCGAGAAAGAGAGTTGGTCGGCGTAACTTGCGCCATTCCGAGAGAAAAATTCTCATCGCTCCTCCGTCATTTCGAAGAAGGTCTCTTCCAGGTTCGGCCTTACCGGAGTTAGTTGACGTAACAAAATATTGTTCTCAAATGCCAATTTATTTAGTTCGGCGCTCCAATCTTCGCCTGCATCAACTCTTAGTAAATCCCCATCTATAACAGCTGGGTGGCCCACGCTATCGACGAGGTTCTTCAATTTAACCAAATCAGAAGTTGATTCAGGACGCGCAACAATTATTGGTCGCGAACGGTGAAGAAGATCAATAGTCTTTCCAAAAAATATCACTTCACCTTTACGGAGCATGACAAGGTATTCAGAAATCATCTCAATTTCAGAGAGTAAGTGCGATGAAACGAAGACTGTCACACCATCTTTTGCTAACTTTGAGAGGAGATCTCTAATCTCTTGGATTCCTGCAGGATCAAGCCCATTAGTAGGTTCGTCGAGAATTAATAATTTAGGGTTAGGTAGTAAAGCAGCTGCGATTCCTAATCTCTGTTTCATGCCAAGCGAGTAAGTCTTGTACTTATCTCCGCCACGACCAGATAAGCCAACTAAATCAATTAGTTCTGGAACTCGGTCATGCGAATATCCACCTAAGGTCGCAAGCACCTTTAGATTTTCAGCTCCAGAAAGCGCCGGATAAAAAGCCGGTCCCTCAATCATGGCTCCCACTTTTGAGAGATATCGCTCGGGATGCGAAATTGATTCATCCAAAATCTGGCCGCTACCAGAGGTCGGCTCGATAAGACTTAACAGCATGCGAATTGTGGTTGTTTTTCCTGAACCATTTGGACCAACGAAGCCGCAAATTGTTCCCAAAGGAACTTCAAAAGTTGCTCCGTTTACGGCAATAAGTTCCCCGTAACGCTTGGTTAATCCAGCAACTGAAATTGCGCTCATATCGCTACTCTATTAGAAATTTTTGGAATCGCGTCAGTTCGATTCACAACTGCAAATCTGATCTTGGGTCAATCCTGCGAATGCGGTGTCGAGATGCTCTCCGCAGCCGCGATAGGTGTACTTGCCACATTTTTCACAGATCACACGGCTACACATACCATGAACACTACTCTCAAAATGTGCGGTTCTGATTCAATACGCCAATGCGCGTTGTCGTTATCGGAGCCGGAGTAATTGGTTCTTCCATTGCGCTCCAGTTAACACGACGAGGCCATGAGGTCATTGTGATTGACCGTAATTCGGCGGCCGGGATGGGTTCAACGAGCGCCTCTAGCGCCGTGGTCCGATTCAATTACTCGACATTTGATGCAGTAGTACTTTCGTGGGAGTCATATTTCTTATGGAAGGACTGGAAATCTCTTATTGATGGTCAAAAGCCAAATTCACAAAATCATTATGCCGAGTTAATGGATCGCGGATATGTAATGTTGGATGTTCCAGTACTTTCTAATGAAAGAACCATGCGTCTTTTCAATCAAGCGGAAATTCCTTATGAAATTTGGAATTCAGAGACACTAAAGAGCCGAATGCCAGGGATTGACGCGGGAAGATATTGGCCCAATAAACCAGTGAAGTCCGATGAATTTTGGGAACCTGCGACGGAAGAACTCGGAGGTATCTTCACGCCAGTCGGTGGATATGTCAGCGATCCACTCTTGGCTGCACAGAATCTTGCAGAAGCTGCTCGGCAAGGTGGCGCTGATTTTCGGTATCGCAAAGCGGTCACTTCAATTTTGAAGGATGAATCCGGACGAGTACAAAGTGTTGTAATTTCTGAATTCGACAATGAAAGTAAAAAGATTTTAAAGGGTGATGAAGAGAAAATTGATTGTGATGTTGTCGTTAATGTAGCTGGCCCCTGGTCTACGATGATTAATCGAATGGTCGGAGCGGGTACTGACTTCACGGTTGAGGTAAAACCCATGCGACAAGAAGTTCACCAAATATCTTCACCTAAAGATTTGCTCCCAGGGCCAATCATGGGCGATCTCGACTTGGGGACTTATGTCCGATCAGGGCCGGGCGGTATCACTTTAGTTGGCGGAACAGAACCAGAATGCGATACCTGGCACTGGGTAGAACCGGATCAAGTAGATCAAGTGAATATGACTAGAACAGTCGAAGTATTTGAATCTCAGACATATCGTTTTGCGCGTCGCTTCCCTGCGGCTCAAATTCCATCAACTCCAGTTGGCGTGGTTGGCGTTTACGACGTTTCTTCTGATTGGACACCGATATATGACAAAACAGATGTTCCGGGCTTCTATGTTGCAATCGGAACGAGTGGAAATCAATTTAAAAATGCTCCCGGAGTTGGATTCATCATGGCCCATCTAATTGAACAAGTCGAAGGTGGCAGCAGACATGATGATGCTCCGGTTATTTACAAATGTTTGAAAACAAAGCACGAAATCAATCTTGGTACATTTTCGAGAAAGCGTGATCGAAACGCTACTAGCGGAACCGTGATGGGTTAGAGCTTTACTTCATCGCGCTTCTGGGCAATTGAGTTTAGAAAATCTTCGTCAATATCTACGCCAATGCCTGGCTTCTTTGGAACATCCAACTGTCCATTCTTCATCACAAATGGCTCAGTAATATCTCGTTTGTAGTAACGATTCGATGCCGATGTATCGCCGGGTAACTTGAAACCATCTAGCGCTGCCAGTGCAACATTGGCTGCGCGTCCGATTCCAGATTCCAACATTCCGCCGCACCAAACTGGAATTCCAATCTCTTTACAGAAATCATGAATCGCTCTCGACTCTAGATAACCACCCACACGACCGGGTTTTATATTGATTACTGAGGTTGCCTTTAATTCAATCGCATCTTGAGCAGTCTGAAGTGAAATTATTGATTCATCTAAACAGACAGGTGTTTTTGATTTCGCGGCTAATTTAGCGTGACCCACAATGTCATGTTCATGTAAAGGCTGTTCATTCAACAATAAATCAAATTGATCCAACTGCAGTAAATGGCCAATATCGGCTCTTGTGTAGGCCTGGTTAGCGTCGACCTGCATCAAGGTATTTGGGTACAACTCTCTTATTCGGCCAACCGGCTTGATATCCCAGCCGGGCTGAATCTTTAACTTAATTCGCTGATAGCCCTCGGCAATATATCCAGCAACTTCTTCTTCAAGCTTTTCAATGCTTGATGAGATTCCTACCGAGACGCCGCAGTCAACCTTGGTTCGAGTGGCTCCAAAGAATTCTGCAAAGGAACGCTTTTCACTCTTTAACTGCGCATCCAAACAGGCTGTTTCAAGTGCAGCTTTCGCCATTGGATGACCTAAAAACGGTCCTAGAATCTTTGAAATCTCAGAAACTTGAAAATCACCAGCTTGCTTTAGCGCCGGTAGGAAAAACGTTTTTATAACATCAACACAACCTGCAAGATACTCACTTGAGTACAAGGGTTCGGCCATCGCGACACATTCCGACCAACCGATTCCAATATTTGTATGCGCCTTAACTACGACTAGATGTCTCACTGTTTGAGTACTAAACGAAGTCTGGAAAGGTCGGACCAGCGGTAAATCGGCAAAAATAAATTCAATTTTTTCGATTTTCATTTATGCCTCACTTACTATGTATTTTGAATTACCGTTTGGATTTTTCTGAACATCTATTATTTGCCACCCGGCATCCAACTTAGGTTTAAGCGCATCGCGCACTTGCGTTCGCCAGAGGCGAGCTTTGGCAATGTCACTCTGGCGCAGAGCAACAATATCGCTCGGTATCTCAACTTCAACTATGTTTTTTCCTTCGATAGATTCGGGATTTTCCGATAAATCCCACTCCACAAGAATGCGATCTGAGGCATCCCCAGCATTTATTGAATCAGCCATCTCACCATAAAAATTTACATAGTATTTAATTGCCTTGGTTTTCAATATTGCAATATTGAGCCAAGCATTACGAGCTACTAGCGGATCGAAAGTCCATTTAATCTTATTATAACCCTCATTTTTCGCCCATTGTTTTTGGTGAAGCTTTAATCCAACTCCAATTCCTTGATCCTGATGGCTGGGTAGTACGGCCGCCATATGAGAGTGAATATAGAAAGTTCCATCGCCATCTTTTGCTGGAAATCCAAAGGCGGCGCCAACAATTTCGCCATTAATGAATGCTCCTGATAAATATGAACCACTATGCATTAGCGCTTGAAGAAAATTTGGAGCAACCTGTGTTCCTTCACTTGGCGCAGGCCAGACAGTGTCAAATAAATATCGACCTAACTGTTGATCGGCAAGGGTCTCCAGAAATCGGTATTCAACCATTGGGACATCTTGCCAACATTCAGTAGATTCCCGATATGAAACCTGGTGAGTGGCGCTCTCCCCTAAGCGCTGCGATAGTTGCTAAAGCCGGGGTATCTGTTTCTTGGCCGCAAATTGTTGGTGACGATGTTTGGTGGGTAGAAACAAGACCGAGTGAGGGTGGCCGGCGGGTAATAGTTAGCAAGAAACGTGGCGACCTAATAGATGCGCCGTATAGCGCTAGCCACACGGTCCATGAGATGAGCGGAAGAAGCTATCTCGGTGTAGTTGATGGCAATTCCTATCGAATTTATTTTTCCAATCGGAAAGATCAGCGGATATATTTAAAGATAGGTGAAGGTAAGCCAACGCCAATTACTGAAGATACTAATGGCTCTGATCGATATGCCGAATTCATCAAAGTGCCTAATGGAATCTGGTGTGTTCGAGAACAAGTCCACGGCTCAACTTGTAAACGCCAATTAATTGAAGTTTTAGATAATGGAAATGTCAGGACGCTTATTGAGGGACATCAATTCTTTGCTCACCCAAGAATTTCGCCAGACGGTAAGTACTTAAGTTGGATTTCTTGGGACCATCCCTTTATGCCATGGGACGGCACTCGTCTCTTTATTGCCGAAATTAAAGATGGAGAGCTCATCAATAAGCGATTACTTGCGGGAAGTGATACCAACCCAGTTCTCTCGCCGGAATGGCTTGATGCAGAGACTCTTATCTATATAGATGAAGAGAGTGGCTGGTGGAATCCTTGGAAAGTAAATATCCAAGGTCTTCGAGAACAGATAATCAACGAAGAAACTGAGTGGGGTTTTCCGGCCTGGCAACTTGGATATCAAGGATTAGAAATTCTTCCGCAAAGAAAATTTATTGCAATCCATGGCCCAGTAGATAAGCGTCGTATGGCGATTGTTGATGTTGATACAAAGAGTTTTACAGATATTGAAAGCGAATACTCTTACTTCGCAGCTACCTTTCATGCTTCCGGAAATCGGACGGTCGTTTTCGCGTCTGGGAACGACACTTTTCCAACTCTTGTCGAAATAGATACTGAGAATATTTCTATAAAGAGGACAATTAGAGCTAATCCTCTTCCTATCCCGAGAGAATATGCGGCTCCAATATCTGAGATTCAGATTCCATCGCCGAACTACGAAGTCAAAGTAATTATTCATCGTGCCCATAATCCTGAGTACAAAGTTGAAGGTCCTACGCCACTATTGGTGCTAGTTCATGGTGGCCCTACCGGCAACAAATTCGCAGCCGCTGATATTGATTACTTGTATTGGACAACTCGTGGATTCACGATTGCCGATGTTAATCATGCAGGTTCAACTGGCTATGGTGCGAAGTACCGACATTTACTCTATGGAAAATGGGGAATTTTGGATTATCAAGATGTCTTAGCCACGGTAGAACACTTGATAAAGATTGGTGTAGCAGATCCTAAGAAAGTTTTTATTAGCGGTGGTAGCGCTGGCGGCTTCACCGTCCTTAATTCATTAATCCATAGCAATCTCTTTGCAGCCGGAGCCGATTACTACGGCGTTGCTGAACTAACTGCACTTGCGACCGATACCCATGATTTCGAATCCCGTTATCTTGATTCAATGATTGGTCCATTCCCAGAAAAAGCTGATCTCTACAAAGAGAGATCTCCGCTGACGCATGCCGAAAAATTAAATACTCCGCTGATAATCTTCCAAGGAACTGAGGATCCGATAGTTCCTCCCTCGCAATCTGAGATGTTTCGCGATGTCTGTATCAAAAAAGGAATCACCCATAAGTATTTCGCTTTTGAGGGAGAGTCCCACGGCTTCGTAAAGGCCGAATCACTTATCACCTCGCTAGAGGAAAACCTCAAGTTTTTTGGCGCTGCTGGCGGCTTCAATCCGGTGGCGTAAGGTTGGGTCATGGCATTTGATGTCCACCGAATCCGTAGAGATTTTCCTTCATTAGAGTCTGGGATTGCATTCTTTGATGGTCCTGGTGGCAGTCAAGTCCCAAGAATTGTTGGCGAAGCGCTTTCGAAAGCGATAACCCAAGCATCCTCAAATCGAGGAACCGTGACGTTATCTGAACAAAATGCAGATAAATGTGTTGTTGATTACCGTAACGCAGTTGCTGATTTCTTGAACTGTGACTCAAAAGGGGTAATTTACGGACGCAGCTGGACTCAATTAACTTACGATTTATCTAGAAATCTTGCGAAAACCTGGAACACTGGAGATGAAATTATTGTCTCCAGATTAGATCATGATTCAAATATCAGACCTTGGATACAAGCCGCTGAAGCAAAAGGCGCAATAGTTAAGTGGGCTGAGGTTGATCTAAAAACTGGAGAGCTGCCCGTATCTTCCGTGACAGATTTACTTACTAAGAAAACAAAGTTTGTAGCCGTGACTGGCGCTGCGAATACCCTTGGTACTCGCCCCGATATTTATGCAATTGGTCGCGCGGTTAAAGCAAATGGCTCGCTCTTTCTCGTCGATGGCGTCCATTTAACGCCACATGCCATTATAGATTTTAAAGAGATGCCGGCGGATTTCTATGGCTTCTCGTCTTACAAAGCCCTCGGCCCACATTGCGCTTCTCTCGTCGCAGATCCGGCGCTGTTAGAGGATATAAAGAATGACAAGTTAAGGCCGTCTACTATGCAAGTACCCGAACGATTCGAATTTGGAACGCTTCCTTATGAATTAATGGCTGGTGTTTCCGCCGCTATTGACTACATCGCTGCGTTAGATACCGAAGCAAAAGGAAGCAGACGTGAGCGAATCGTCCAATCAATGAATTCTCTAGAAAAATACGAAACTTCACTTTTTGAATATCTAGAGAAACAGCTCGCCTCGCTTCCCGGAATAATTCTTTATGGACATGCCGAAAAAAGAACTCCAACTCTCTACTTCAATTTTCCAAATGTTCCGGGGAAAACTATTTATGAATTTCTCGCTACCAAGAAGATAAATGCTCCAGCCTCAAATTTCTATGCTTATGAAGTCTCACTTGCCCTGGGATTGGGTGATGCGGGTGCGGTAAGAACTGGACTCGCCCCATACTCCACCAAAGAAGATGTAGATCGTTTGTTTGAAGCCTTGAAAGAATTCTTGAGGAGATAATTTATGAACCGAACTTATGTAATAACTGGGGCTGGATCTGGAATAGGCCTTGCCATAAAGAAGAAGCTGGAGCTGCTCGGGAATCGTGTTATCGGAATTGATTTAAAGAATTCCGATGTTTATGCTGATTTAAGCGAGAAACCAGGTCGAGAGATTGCCATAGCTAAAGCGCTTGAATTAGCCGCGGGAAATATCGACGTGGTGATTGCTAACGCTGGATCAGCCCTTCCCGTACCGAAGACTGCATCCATTAATTTTTTCGGCGCAGTTTCATTGATTTCGGGTTTCAATGCAGCCCTCAAGAAAAGTAAATCTCCAAGAGTTGTTGTCACTAGTTCCATGGCAACCTTGTTGCCCAGCGACTCTATGCTGGTTGAAAAACTTCTCGACGGAGATGAAACATCAGCGCTAGCAAGAGCCCAAGAATTAGTTGACGCAAAAAATGGCTCCGAAGGGATGATTTATTCATCATCGAAATTAGCTTTAAGTAGATGGATTCGAAGAGAGTGCATCAAGAGCGATTGGGCTAAAGCCGGAATTCCCATGAACTCTGTAGCACCCGGAATTGTGCGCACGCCGATGGTCGCCGAAATGATCGCAACTTCTGAGGGGCGTGAGGGCTTGGCTAAAGTTGTTCCAATGCCACTTCATGGTTATTTAGAACCAGAAAACGTCGCCGACCTAATAATCTGGTTAAGTAGCGAGGAAAACACCCACGTTACTGGCCAAACAATTTATATTGATGGCGGTTCAGATGCAGTAATTCGCGGCGATGATGTTTGGAATTTAAAACCTAATCAATGACCGGCGTTGGCGCTATTTCGAGTAACTAAGTAGGTACCGATTCCGGCTAGCACCATTCCTAATATTCCAATCTGAGTTATGCGCTCGCCAAATAAGACAAATGCCTGACAAGCAGTTAGTGGTGGAACCAAGTAATAAAGGCTCGAGACCGAACTGGCGCTATCATTTTTAAGAAGATAAAAGAGTAAGAATATGGATCCAATTGAGAGCGCAACAACAATCCAGGTGAGAGCCAAAAGAAATTCGAGATTTATATCAACGCTCCAATCCTCAAAAAGCAATCCGGCGATGGCAAAAAGGATTGTTGCGGTGATGAATTGAATTGCTGTTCCGGGTAGAAATGGAATTTCACTCCCGCCTTTCTTTTGAAGCAGATAGCCAGTGGTTGTTCCCAGTAGCGCTAAAACACTTGCAACGAGAGCGACTTTTGAAAATTCTAAATTCCATACTCCCTGAAATACTTTAGGTAGCAATAGAAGGAGTACACCGGCCAATCCCAGAATTAGTCCCGCAATTTTCCGTAAACCAAGACCCTCGCCAAGTATTCGAAATGCTATTACTGAAACCAGGATCGGTTGAAGACTCACAACAACGGCGGTGACCCCGGCTGGAAGGCCTAGGGAAATCGCATAAAAAACACCTCCAATATAGATA
>JAGWYB010000061.1 GCA_018969585.1 Actinomycetales bacterium
AGCTCGCTCCTCGGTCATTTCTCGAGCGTAGCCACCAGCGCCCTCTAGCGCCTCTAACTCCAGTTCAATAAAAGTTGCGCCCATCGATTTAACTTCATCTGCGGAGGATGGTCTGACGTCATAAGCGGAAACAACTGCTCCTAAACGTCGCGCTGTAGCAATTGCTTGCAATCCGGCAACACCTGCTCCTAAAACTAGAACATTTGCTGGCGTAACCGTGCCAGCAGCTGTCATTAAGAGTGGGAAGAAACGAGGAGATAACTCGGCTGCGACGAGCGCGGAGCGATAGCCAGCGCAGAGCGCCTGTGATGTCAGAGCATCCATTGATTGCGCGCGCGAGATTCGCGGAACTAATTCAAGCGAGAAAGCGGTAACTCCAGCATTTGCGGCCGCATTAATTAGATCCTTGGAATTTGCCGGAGATAAAAATGAAATCGTTATCGCCCCGCGCTTCAGAGTTGTAAATTGAGAAACCGAAAGCGGTTGCACAGAGAGAATGACGTCAGCGCTACTAATTTCCTTCGAGGAAACTATTAAAGCTCCCGAGGCCTTAAAGGATTCATCGCTTGAACCCGCGAAAACACCAGCGCCATTTTCAATCAATACTTCAAAACCAACTCGCGTTAATTTAGAAACTAGATCCGGAACCATGGCAACTCTTCGCTCGCCGGCCCGACTCTCTTTCGGAATAAATACTTTCATTGGCGCTAAATACCACCGCGAGTTAAGTGGTAAAGAATTGATTGGATAGTTGTTCTTCGGTGAAATGCTTGTCGCCAAACAACTGATTGTTCACCATCAATTACTTCAGCGCTTACTTCCTCACCACGATGCGCTGGAAGACAATGCATGAATATGGCATCTTTAGCAGCAAGTGACATTAACTTCGGTGTCACCGCAAACGGAGTGAGCGCTTTAACTCTCTCAGATTTCTCATCATCAGAGTCGCCCATGGATAGCCAGACGTCGGTATAGATTGCGGAGGCGCCCGTTACCGAATCGGGATCATGGCTTATCTCTAATTTTGCGCCAGATTTAGCAGCAATCGCATTAGCGCGATCAATAATTGATTGGGAGACAGAGAATTTTCCACTTGGAGTAGCAATAACCACATGAGCACCCATGATTGCTCCCAAAATCAGCCAGGTATTTGCCATGTTGTTTCCGTCGCCGACGTATGCGAATTTACGCCCCGTTAAATCATCGCCAAATTTCTCGGTCAGCACCATCCAATCCGCAAGTAATTGCGTTGGGTGATCTTCATCAGTTAATCCATTAATAACCGGAATGCTCGCTGATGCGCCTAATTCGTCAACATCGCTCTGCTTATAAGTGCGAATAATTAACGCAGATGCAAATTGGCTAATGACGCGAGCGGTATCGGAAATAGTTTCGCCTCTACCAATTTGGAGTTCATCGCCTCTAATAAAAATCGGTGTACCACCAAGATGAGCTACCGCGCTCTCTGAAGCCAAGCGAGTACGTGTCGAAGGTTTTGTCATGTAGATAGCGACCGTTCGATTCGCAAGGGCAGTATTTGCGCTCAATGGATTTTTTGCGAAGTCACGCGCAGTCGCCAGGAGGGTCTCAACTTGGGCGCGAGAGAGGTGTTCTGTTCGAAGAAGATCCTTCACCTGCATATCCTAATCAACCTCTCCTATTATTGAACCATGTCTTTTCGCATGGGGCTTTTTACGCGACGCAGCGGCACGGATGGACTCTCCGATACTGCGCTCGATGAACGTATTCAAGAGGATCTTGAATCTGGAGACCATGAGCGGTTTGCTCATTACGTCAAGAAAGAGAAAATTGTTGAATCCGCAGTCACTGGAAAAGCTGTAACCGCATTATGCGGAAAACGCTGGATTCCAAATCGAGACCCGAAGAATTTTCCTATCTGTCCAACTTGTAAAGAAATTTATGCCGGTCTAAGGAAAGAACCGACCGA
>JAGWYB010000062.1 GCA_018969585.1 Actinomycetales bacterium
GGAGCTGGAATTGACTCAAGTAAAGTCTTGGCGGCAAATGGCATCAGCTATGTTTTCTTAGCTCGCCCGATAAATGAAGATTTAGCACGTACTATTGATGGAGTAGGTGGATTTGCTAGAGCCTCTAAGACTGATGAAGGAATAACTTGGAAAGTTAGCGATGCGCTACCAAGAATTCTTTTCATTTCCGAAAACGGTGAGAGATTAGCGATTCCAAGTGACGAGCTAGAAGCTTCTGGAGTTTTAAGCAGCCCGGGACAGATGATTGTTACAGAGAAGTTTGATTCACGTTGGAAAGTTACTCTTAACCAAGAGACTTTAAGAGCGAGTAGATCCGAGTCCGGAACTCCAATTTTCCAAATACCTTCCGCTGGAGAATTTCGAATTTTTCATGATTCCACCTCAAGAAGAGCTTGGATTGCTCTTCAAATATTCGCATTCTTCACTCTGATTGTGCTGACTCTTCCAGCGCGCCGCCGACGTAGCGATATCCGCATAGAGGAGCTCTCATGATAGAGAGAAGAGCCGCAACGGCACTTTTGATATTTATCATCACAGCTCATGTGGCCTTTTTGCTTCCGGATTCTGAAGTTTCAAAAGCCAAAGAGATAAGTAGAAGTTATTCAGTTACAACTTGTCCCGGTCCAATTAACGATTCCAGATCAACCACTTTGTTACCGGCAAAATCCGTAGGAATAAGAGACTTGAGTCGTAAGGCTTCTGGATTCGCCGAACTTAGCGTGGGAAATCCCAATAATCTAAAACGCGCAATTGTTGTCGCTGGTAATCCAAATGACAGCATCACGATTCAATCGAAGAATTCAAAATGGACAGCAGCTGCTTTTTGCGGTTCTGGCCAGGAAAACTCTTGGTTTGTGGGCGGAACCGCTGATGTCACTAGCCGCAGCAAATTAATTCTTGTGAATAGCGGATTGAGTGATGCTGTGGTGGAAGTGACAGTATTCAATGAAACTGGCGGGCGTATTCCAGAAAGTATCACGGTAAAAGCTTTAAGCGAGAAAATTATTCGGGTTGATTCACTAGATCCAGGATCATCGCAACTTGTAGTTAACGTCAAAACTACCGGGGGAAGAGTAACGAGTTATTTACTAGATGAAAGAGTCAAAGGCTTACGGAATCTGGGTGGAGATTTCGTGTCATCAACAAATGATCCTCAGACCAGCCAGGTAATACCTGGTCTATTGGCTAAATATGGACAGACCGGCAAATTGAGTCACACCCTCCGAATTATGAATACATCTGATGTCGAAAGCACAGCCTCTGCGGAAATTATCTCGTCGGATGGCGTATACATCCCAGTAGAGTTAAGCGAAATTCGATTAGATTCACGCAAAGTAAGAGAAATCGAATTAGTTGATTTGGATTTGGGACGAACTAACTTTGGCTTGAAAATCGAATCTGAGTCACCTTTTGTAGCTTCCGTGCTGACCGAATTAAAGAGCGGCAATATTTCAGACTTTACATGGTCGATTCCCGCAATTCCGCTAAATGAGATCGGATTTAATTTATATGGACTTGAACCGATTCTCACGTTAGTTGGTGAGAAAGTTGATGCCACCATTGAAATAAAAACTCGAGATGGAAAAAATATAACAAAGAATTTAGCCGGTGATGAGATTGTAAATTGGCAATTTCCAGGAAACGTTAGATTGGTCAGAATAATTAATAGAACTCAAGTGCGAGGTGCTATGACTTGGATCAGTAATGATGGCTTGACGCATCTGGCCCTAAATCAGGCGGCTTCGCTCGAGAGCGCCACAAGACCCGTGGCCGACATCTCGGTTATTCAGTCACGCTGATAGTCAGAATCCCACAATTTCAAGAGGTAGCGACTAATCTGCCGACATGCGCGAACAAGAGCCGGTAAGGCCAAG